>DBEWTR010000054.1:0-2054 GCA_048205775.1 Collinsella sp.
GGTGCCCTCATGGCCCAGGTCGACCTGGGTGCCGGCGCCATCGGCGGCAAGGACTCCATGAGCGGTTCGTTTGAGGACGAGGCCGGCGAGCTCAACGTTCCGCCGACCCTGATCAGCTTCGCCGTCGCCGTGGGCAGGGCCGCCCGTGCCGTCTCGCCCGAATTCAAGGGCCTCACGCACCGCGTCGTCCGCATCGCCCCCGCCACCTATGGCGAGGACTACCGTCCCGACGCTCAGCAGCTGCTCGCCGCGTTTGACACCGTCGAGGCGCTCACCGCCACCGGCGACGCCCTGGCCGTCTCCACGCCCGGCTACGGCTGTGGCGCCGAGAGCCTCTTTAAGATGTGCGTCGGCAACCAGATCGGTTTCGAGCTTGCCGAGGATGTGGACGTGGAGAGCCTCTTCACCCCGCTCTACGGCAGCTTTATCGTCGAGCTCGCCGAGGATGCCGAGCTGCCCGAGGTCGCCGACGGCGTTGTCGTCGAGCCCCTGGGCACCACCGTCGAGGGTTATGTCATCGACACCGGCTCCGAGGTCATCGAGCTCGCCGAGCTCCAGGAGGCCTGGGAGAGCGGCATCGAGGGCGTCTTCGCCTACCGCAGCGCCGGCGAGACCCCCGAGGTCGAGACCATCGACTTCCGCGCCAAGGATATCCACGTGTACGGCGGCGCCAAGATCGCCCGCCCGCGCGTGATCATCCCCGTGTTCCCCGGCAACAACTGCGAGTACGACAGCGCCCGCGCCTTCCGCGCAGCCGGTGCCGAGGCCGACACCTTCGTGATCAACAACCTCACGCCCGAGGCCGTCGCCGAGAGCACCCACGAGCTTGCCCGCCGCATCCGTGCAAGCCAGATTGTCATGATCCCCGGCGGCTTCTCGGGCGGTGACGAGCCCGACGGCTCCGCCAAGTTCATCACGGCGTTCTTCCGCGCTCCCGAGGTCACCGAGGCAGTCCGCGACCTGCTCAAGGCCCGCGACGGCCTGATGCTGGGCATCTGCAACGGCTTCCAGGCCCTGGTCAAGCTCGGCCTGGTGCCCTACGGCGACATCGTCGACGCCACGCCCGATGCGCCCACGCTGACGTTCAACACCATCGGTCGCCATCAGAGCCGCCTGGTGCGCACCCGCATCTCATCCAACCTGTCCCCGTGGCTGTCGCAGTGCAGCCTGGACGACCCCTACACCGTCGCCATCAGCCACGGCGAGGGCCGCTTTGTCGCCAATGACGAAGTGCTCGCCCAGCTGATCGCCAACGGCCAGGTCGCCACGCAGTACGTGGGCGAGAACGGCAAGCCCAGCATGGATCTTTCCGTCAACCCCAACGGCTCCGCACTCGCCATCGAGGGCATCACGAGCCCCGACGGCCGCGTCCTGGGCAAGATGGGCCATGCCGAGCGTCGCGGCGACAACCTGTACCGCAACGTGCCCGAGCATGTCCCCGGCGACAAGTTCATGCCGATCTTTGAGAGCGGCGTAGCCTACTTCGCTTAAAGCTATCCCATCGGGTACAATCCCCTCGGGTAACATCACCCGCCACCGGCACTCCCGGTGGCGGGTTCTTTTTTGCTTCGCACATATAGGAAGGACATCATGGAAAGCCGCAAGCCGTATCTCGCCACCCTGCCCGGACTCATCCTGGGCTGTCTTGTTTGCTGTGCACTCTGGGGATCGGCCTTTCCCTGCATCAAGATCGGCTACGCGCTCTTTGGTATCCCGGCGCACGATAGCGCCTCGCAGCTGCTCTTCGCGGGTCTGCGCTTCACCCTTGCCGGCATGCTGGTCATTGTTGGCATGAGTGTGGCCCAGCGCCGTCCGCTCGTTCCGCAAGCGCGCGACATCACCCCCATCCTCACGTTGTCGCTCTTCCAGACTATCGGCCAGTACTTCTTTTTCTATCTGGGCCTCTCACGCGCCAGCGCCATGTCGAGCTCCATCATCGAGGCCAGCGCCAACTTCCTCGCAATCCTCTTTGCCGCCCTGGCATTTCACACCGAGAAGCTCAATACGGCCAAGGTGCTTGGCTGTGCGCTGGGCTTTGCCGGCGTCGCGCTCGT
>DBEWTR010000062.1:0-3774 GCA_048205775.1 Collinsella sp.
GGCCGAGATGCTCGACCTGATTGACCACGGGGCGCCTAACATCATCTGCACGCAGCCCTTCGCGTGCCTGCCCAACCACGTGGTGGGCAAGGCCGTGATCAAGGAGCTGCGCCGCCAGCATCCCGAGAGCAACATCGTCGCGGTGGACTATGATCCTGGTGCGTCCGAGGTCAACCAGCTCAACCGTATTAAGCTCATGATCAGCGTAGCCAAGGAAAACATGCGCGCCGGTAAGGGCTTTAAGCTCGAGAAGGTGGCGCCGCTCACGATGGACGAGGTCACCGGCCAGATGCGTGCCCACGATGGCTGCGTGAGTTGCGGCTCGGCCAGCGAGGAAGCCGTAGCATCGGTCGCCAAGCGTCTGGGACGCGGCATTAAGAAGTAACTGGCCTGCTTTGGGCTAGATATGAGGCAAACGGGTGGCAGCCGTACCGGCTACCACCCGCTTTTGCTGGACATATGTTGCGCAAATGACCTTGCTGCAGCCTTCCGTGGGCTTGCCCGATTTTTGGGCCGGTTCGGGCTTTGAGGACAAGTTGCTGCAGGCCCAAGGCGATTTTTCGCTCAACGCGGGCCAGCACAGCGTGACGTATCTGCCGAGTTCTGACACGGCAACGACCGGTCGCTATCAGGTGCTGCTATACGACAACAACTTTGGTGCGGCCGAGCGCTATCCCAAGTTCGACTGGGGCCAGCTGGGCGCCGCGGTGGCGACCGACTACAGCAAGGGAACGCATCCGTTTGGGCGCATCTTTACGGTGGACGAGACCGTGCGCACCTACGAGCTTGTGGACCAGATCGCCGTGCCGTTCTCGGGCTATGCGAGCAGTGCGCAGCGCGTCGGCGATTCGAATAGCATGCTCGTGGCATCGGGCATGGCCAAGACTTTTGCCGAGTACGATCGCTATGGACTGCCCATCGCCACCTACGAGATGGAAGCCGAGAAGTACATCTACCGCGTGTACAAGTACGAGCTGTAGCGCTGCGCTTGGCTGCGTCTGTGCCCCGTGGCTGCGCGCGCTCGCGCCGGGCCCGCCTCGCGTCCCGCATCACTTCACATCGAACTCAACGCGATCGAGCTCGGGCACATTGAGGTCGATGAGCTTGCGGGCGACGTGGCGGTCGTGCGCCCCGAGCGCCTCGCTTGTCGTCACGTGGGCGACAACCTCGCGCTCGACGATGCCCTCCTCGGCGCCTTCGGTGGCCGAGGTTTCGACGGCGACGGTGTAATCCTTAAAGCCTGGCAGTACCGCGGCAAGCTCGCGCGTGGTTTCGGTGACGCCGTAGCCGTCCTGCACGCCGGCCTGCGCCGAGCCAATAGACCCCGCGGTCATAACGATGCAGGGGATGGCAAAGATGACCGTTCCCACGATGATGCGGCGGCGCACTTTGAGTGACAGCTCGTTGACCTCGGCATTTTCCTCGGCGGTCACAATGCCGTCGCCGTTGAGGTCACGCTTGAGCGGCACGCGCAAAAGAAGCAATACGGCTTCGGCGGCCAGCGCGATAAAGACGACGTTGATGCCAAACTCGTAGAGCGCCGAGAGAAACAGCGACCCGCTTGCGATGGCGATGCCATAGCCCGCCGCGCACAGGGGCGGCATGAGCGCGGTCGCCACGGCCACGCCGGCGATGAGCGTGGCGGGTTCCTGGTCGCGCGAGTTGCCCAGGCCACCCGCAAAGCCGCCCGCGAGCGCGACGGCAAGGTCCCATATGGTGGGTGTCGAGTTGTCGATGATGGCCGCCGTGGTGGTGCCAAGGGGCGAGAGCTTAAAGTACAGCGTGGACGTGACCAGGCAAAAGACCATCTGCAGTGCGAGGCTGGCAATGGCCTCGACGGTGATCTCGCGGTCGAGCGTTGCAATACCGTATGCCATGGCAAGGACCGAGCCCATAAGCGGGCAGATGAGCATGGCGCCCACGATGGCAATGTCCGAATCGATATCGAGGCCGATGCTTGCGATGAGCATGGCGATGATGAGGATACACAGGTGAGAGCCAGTCAGACGCGCCCCGTTTACAAAACGCTTGCGGATCACGTGATAGGGCGCGCGTCCCTCGCGAATGTTGAACGCGCGCTTTAAAAAGCGACCAGCCTGCTCGGCAGCCTCACTATGGGCTGGGCGGATGCCGTGGCGCCGGTGATGGCGCTCGCGTAGTCGCTTGATCTGTTGTTTGTCGAGTTCCATGTCCACCTCGTTCCAGCGCGGTCCGCGCAACGCGCCCGTTGTCCTAACTCTACACCGTGGCGGGCAGGGCGTCTGTTGGATGTGGGATTCGATAGGGCAGATGACGCGGGAGCAAATGCAAATCACAGGCTCAATTCGATCCCGCAAGAATATGATGCGCCAGCTCCTACATATGTGACGAAATTGTGAAGCACGAGAGCGTAAATTTCAAAAAATACGCTGGTCGCCAATGTTGCGCAACAGAATTCAAAAATCGACAGCTACCGTTTGATACGTATGGATACATCCGTGTCAAAGGGAGAAAGCCATGGCAAACTACAGTCCACAACACTTTGAGCCTCGGGCCAAGACTGTCAACGTCAAGGGCGTTGCTAACCGCGCCGTCGCAACCGTTTTGACGGCGGGCCTCATCGCTCGGCCGCTCATGTCGCCGCTGGCGGCAATCGCCGCACCGTCAACCGGTAACGGCGATTCTGTTCAGGGGGGGGGTAGTTCTGTAGAGAATACCGTTACCGCCGGTAACCAAGCGGTCGTAAAGACGGCTGCCCAGCTGGCCGAGGAGTCGGCAAAGCAGCTCAAGGACGCTCAGGCCGCCTACGATGCCGCCCAGAAGAAGGCCGACGCGGCGGGCCAGTCTCAAAAGCAGGCGCAGCAGCAAAAGAATCAGGCCTCGCAGGCCGTGACCGATAACGCCGCCGAGCAGAACGAGGCCGAGGTAGCCGCGCTCCAGGAGAAGATTGACGAGCTCAAAGCCGCCGTCGACAAGGCAGAGCAGCAGCAGAAGAAGCTGGGCGACCTGAACGATCAGCTCGATCAGGCCAACAAGAGTGTCGAGGATAAGACCCAGGCGCTCAAGGACGCCAAGGCAAAGCAGGATGAGGCCAAGAAGGCCCTCGATGATGCCCAGGCCAAGCTCGAGGCCATGGGTATGGACGAGTACGAGGCCGCCAAGAAGGCTGTCGAGGACGCACAGGCAAAGCTCGATGACGCCAATAAGGCCGTTGCTACTGCACAGGCCAATCTGGACCAGGCCAAGGCTGACGAGGCCAGCGCCCAGCAGGAAAAGCAGAATACCGAGGCAGCTTTGACGACTGCCCAGGCCAAGAAGCAGGAGACTGCCGCTGCTCTCGCAGCCGCAACCACCGCGCGCGATAACGCCCAGCAGAAGTTCAACCAGGCGCAGGCCGCGCTCGATGCTGCCGTCTCGGGTACGGGTGTTGACCTGAGTGCGCTTGAGGCCGCCATGAACGCTGCTGCTGGTGAGCTCAAGACCGCGCAGGCGGAGCTCAATGCCGCGACGGATGCCGACGCTACCGCCCAGGCGAACCTGCAGGCGGCCCAGAATACCGCCACCGCCGCGCAGGAGAAGGCCAACGCCGCCAACGCTGCCGTGGCATCTGCCCAGTCTGCATACGATGCGGTAAACAAGGAGTACAAGGACGCGGCCAGTAAGCGTGACGCCGCCAAGGCCGCATACGAGAAGGCGCAGCAGACCGAAGCAGACAAGAAGACCGCGTACGATAAGCTTGTCGAAGTTCGCAAGCAGAAGCGCAGCGAGTGGGAGGCAGCCTGCGCCGCTTCGAAC
>DBEWTR010000064.1:0-1581 GCA_048205775.1 Collinsella sp.
GTGAACGGCATACACATATACTTCACGCATGGCACACTTTGATTTAATAAAGTTTATTTACGTGCTTAAACGCGTTTTCAATCCAGATAGCAAATGGAACTAAACTTTATTAAACCACCCTCAAATTGCATATTTCCAATAAAGCTATGAATAGAATTAGCGATTCATACCACGTCTCAACCATTTTCGTTTTTATTCAGAAAAAAGTTTGTCCTATTCATTTTCTGATTATAAGTTACCGTTTACCAGATGCTTGGTACCGTTCACCGGAAGCTCAGTATAAGGCCCAGCGAATACCGGCTCGCCCTACTGTCTCATTTGTAACAACTTGACTTCTCGGTATAGAAAAACGGACCCGATCCCCTAGGGAAACAGATCCGTTTTCGATTATCGTCGGCCAATTAGAATACGGCCTACGAAGGGCGTCGTGATCCTAGCGATCGAACTCCGCCAGGGCCTCGCCCAAAAGCCTTAAGCCCTCGCAAAGAACGTCCTCGCTCGCGCAGTAACCCAGGCGCGCGCCGCAGGGAAGCTCGAAGCGGCTGCCGGGAACCAACAGCACTCCCCTCTCGGACAGCAGGCGCTTGCAGAACTCCTCGTCATCCTCGGGAATATCAAGCTGGATAAACGAGGTAGACACGCCCTGCGGGGCCGTCCAGGAAACGCGATGCTGCGTATCAATCCAAGCCTGCGCGATATCGCGGTTTCCAAACACGATCTTGCGGTTGCGCTCGAGGATCTTGTCCTTGTGCTTGAGCACATAGGTCGCCAGGGCGTCGTTGAACACGCCGCCGCAAATCATGGTGTAGTCGCGGTAAGTGCGAATGCGGTTAGATACCTCTTCGTCTGCCACAACCCAGCCCACGCGGGCCGCAGGCGTCGAATAGGTCTTGGACACCGAGTTGGTGACGATGGCCTTCTCGTACACATCGGCCATCGACAAAAAGTCCTCAGTGTTCTCAAGCGGCAGGTACACCTCGTCGCACAGCACATGGGCGCCAACCAAGCGGGCGATCTCGGCAATCTGGCCGAGCGTGTCGGCATCGAGCACCGTACCGATGGGGTTCGATGCGTTATTGATGCAGATGAGCTTGGTGTTGGGGCGCACCAAGCGCTTGAGTTCCTCGATATCGGGCTTCCAGCAGAGTTCCTCGCGAAGCTCCCAGTACTCGACCTCGGCGCCGAGCGTACGCGGGATCTCATAGAGCGGCGCATAGGTAGGCCACTCGGCGATAACGTGGTCGCCGGGCTCGACTACAGCCATGATGGCGTTGAGGTTAGCGCCCGTGCAGCCATTGGTCTGCAGAATGTGGTCGGGATTGACCTCGTGACGATACAGCTTGGCAACCTCGGCCTTAAACTCCGGCGAACCCTCGATCCAGCCGTAGTTCATCTTCTCGCGGTCCAGGCGCTCGTAGAACATGGCGCCGTCCTGTTCATCGAGCGCGCGAAGCTCGCCCATGGTAAGCGACGAAATCGTCGACTGGGCGACATCCCACGTAGCGCTCTTCTCCCAAACGTTAAGCCACTCCTCAACGCCGATTGCCTTGATATCCATGGCCAAGCTCCTTACAAAAGCAG
>DBEWTR010000065.1:0-10821 GCA_048205775.1 Collinsella sp.
GCCGAGATCACCCAGGGCACCGTCAACGGCACGATCGTCAAGGCGATCGAGACCGCTAAGGAGCTCGGCTACGTCGAGACTGGCGACCTGACCGTCGCTACCGCCGGCGATCCCCGCATGAGCGTCCAGCTCGAGGACAAGGTCTCCTCGACCAACGTCGCTTACGTCGCTCAGGTGCGCTAAATCGCACTTGCAAGCAGACTTGCATTGCAAAGGGCCCGGAAGGCTTCGCCTTCCGGGCCCTTTTTCTGTGCGCTAAAGCCGGGGCACGGCAAAACACGCGCCCATTTCTTTACCAAAAGCGCTAAATCCGCCCTTCAAGGCCCAGAACTAGGACTCCTGGCTCCAAAAGTGTTCGCCCGGCGGCAAACCCACACCCCGTGCAGAGCTGCTATATCGTTTTAGCAAGGTCAAGATCAGCCACGTTTTCGGAAGTATGCGGCAAATTCTGAGACCTCCGAGCACACCCCGTTTTTTCGCAACAAAATGCCTGATAAACTAGCCTCAAAAGCCAGGTCTGCTCACAGGGTTCAGATTTTGCCGCATACTTCCGAATTGACGCTGGCACTCCTTAATCCATAGGCACGCTTTTCAGCCAGGAGGGCATCGTGGATCTGACGCTATGCGGCCAAACTGCTTTTAACTATCACCGCATCCCGCCGCAAATACTGGGTCTTTACCCTGCCATTAGCCTTGGCAATATGGATCGCAGATGTTGCGGCCTCAGAAGTCATGCGGTTGTAAAAGACCTGCTTCACGCACCGCTTCACAGGCTTGTATTCACCCGGGCACAATCCGGGTCGCGAAGCCTGTTTAAATCGCATCTCCTGACCCAAGAGCCACCTCCTGGGTCGTTTAGGCAGACTGAGCATGGATTTGATGTCACGTCGCCCGAGTTTACGCTGCTCAACCTTGCTGCGAAGGTCTCACGCAACCAGTTACTCATGGCTTGCTACGAGATGTGCGGCTCCTTTGCAGTGTTTAAGCCCTGCGAGCGAACGCAGCAACAACTCGATGAATCTATTTCGCTTAAGCTCATTCCACCCAACTGCGACTGGGAGCGAGTTAACGACACCAAGGGCAATGACACCAACCTGTGGAAGCGCCAACCGCTCCTCAGCGCGGCGGATATCGCCGCGTTCGCTAAGCAGGCCGCAGGCCTGCGCGGCGTTAAGCAGCTCCGCTGGGCGGCCGAGCACATGACGGGGCAGACCGCCTCGCCTTTCGAAGTCCAAACATCCATACTCGTCTCACTCCCCCGTGACGAGGGCGGCCTGGGTATCGGCATCACCAACAACGTGCGCATCCCACTCAGCGACGCCGCGCGCTCGCTGTATGACAAAACCTGCTGCTACGCCGATATCCTCATCGAGAGCGCCACCGACAGCATGGGCGTCATTTTGGAATGCCAAGGCCGCTCCGCCCACGATGGCGAAGCCGCAAGCCTCTCCGATGCCGAACGCACCACCGCGCTCACCAGCATGGGCTACGATGTCATACAAATTACCTACGACCAGATCAAGGACAAGAAGAGCTTTAACAACATCGCCGAGCTCATTCATAAAAAGGCGGGGCTCCCCTACATCCCAAAGACCGATCAGGAACGTACCGCTGAAAATGCCCTGCGACGGGAGCTGTTGGTCGATTGGGTTGAACTGTTCACCGTTAAGCCGGCCGGCTAGCAGCTAGCGATCAGGGGGACTGCGGGAATGTCAGAAGCGGCAACGCGAGCCGCAAATCCTGCCTCGGTCAGCTCGATGACCTCGGTAAACGTTGCATCGAAAAACTCCTCGGTTAGCAGGCGATACGGCGGATGATCGGGCTCGCCGGGGTTTTCGCGCACGATCTCGTGCATAACGCCGATGGTCTTGAGCACATACTCCTTATGGATGGGATACTGCCCAAAACGTGCCGCAGCGGTATACAGGCGATCGGTCGCGCGCGGAATCGAAACAATGCCGAGCGTCTTGCCAAACCAGTCAAAGTCGCCTTGCTTTTTAATGCGGAATTCCTCGCACGGCTTGCCGCCGTGCGCCTCCAGGTACTGATTCACGCGTGTATTCCATACGGTATCGGCCACCAGATGCGACCAGACACCCAGTGTCAAATCAAGCAACGACTGCGCCACGTCCTCGGACGCAAGCGAGAACTCACGAGCGCTGGGACCGACAACCGGCTCAGCATCCCTGTAGCGCTGGGGATAGTGCACGCGATTCAGTCGCTCGCGCTCCTCGATAATCGAGGTCGCCGCGGCTGGCGCACCAGTGGGTGAACTTTTAAGCAACGGTGCCACATAGGTATCCCAGAACTCATGCTCACGAGGCTTAGGGATGGGTTCAGGCTTGGCAAAGTGCGTAATGCGGTACGGGATGGGATCGGCAATGCCAGGGACCATATAGCCCACGAAGATATCCGGAACCACGCAGCCAAACAAAAAGGCATTGCGGTCGCGCACGCTATTGGCAAGCGCACCGGTGTGCTCCAGTAAACGCTCCGTCTGAGCGATATGAATGTTCCAGCTTGGCACAGCCACCCCCATAAAAAACCTGGATAACTATACCATCACGGCAAAGCCGCGCGGGCGGCTACGCACGCTCTACGCAGCAACTATTCCGTAGCACCGCTTTCGGTTCCATACGACGGCGAAGGCGCCTCGACCACATGGTGATATCGATCAATATAGATTGCACGGACACCCAGGCGTCGCACCAAATCCTGATGATGAGTGCTCATGAGCACCGTCTTGCCTGCCGCAACATAAGCCAAAAGGAAGCCAACAACAATGTCGCACGAGTCCTCGTCGAGCCCGTTGGTGGGCTCGTCGAGCACCAAGATGTCCGGATTCATAGAAACGACGGCAGCCAGCGCAACACGCTTCTTTTGCCCGCCCGAAAGCTGATAAGGCGAGGCATCGACCAGATCGGCAACCTGGAACAGTTCCATGGCATCGCGGACGCGGCGCTCGAGCTCGTCTGACGGCAGGCCCATCTGAGCCGGGCCAAAGGCGACTTCCTCGCCCACGGTCGCACAGAACAGCTGGGCGTCAGCGTTTTGGAACACAAAGCCCACGCGTTGATGGAAGCGCTGCGACCGCACGGGATCGGCGAGGTAAGCCGCATCGACCATTTCGCCATCGAACAGATACGTACCCGTGCTGGGCACCTCAAGTCCGTTGATAAGCCGCATGATCGTCGTCTTGCCGCAGCCGTTGGGACCGAGCAGGGCAACGAGCTCGCCGCGATTAACCTGCAGTGACACGCCATCGACCACCATATGCCCTGCATAGGAAAACACCACATCGCGCAGCTCAATGAGCGGTGCTGCACCGGCACCGCGCGCGTCCCTAACACCCGCAGGGCTATTTATCTCGATTGCCAAAACGTTGCCTTTCCCTATCCGCATCGGCCGCAGCGACCGTGCTACAGCGCCGCACACAGCACCGACAGCAACAGCACGATCCCCGCATAGACCGCATCGCGCCAACTCAGACTGCTCCGGGCAGGCGCCGGATACGCGCCGGCAAACCCACGGCAGAGCATGGCCTCGTCCATCGCGCGGCTGCATTCCATCGCCTTGATAAATGTCATGCCCATGACACCCGCCACCGAATCGGTGCGCGAAAAACCCGCAGGCGCGCGGCCCACACTGCGAAGCATGACCGATTCGGTGAGGTCGTGCGCCGTGCGGCCGAGCACCTCAATGTGCTTGAGCGCCATGTCAAACGTAAAGATAACTTCGTCGGGTAGATGCAGCATCTTGAGCGCCGCCGACATACGACTCCAGGTGAGCGTCCACGAAACACCCAGCACCAGCGACACGTTAACGAACGTCTTGAGCGCGATCTTGAGCATGGCGATCGTGGCGGAAGCGCCCAGCAGCAGGGCCGGCAGCGCCAAGACCACGGCAAATCCCGCGGCGGCGAGCGCCGGCATAAAGGTCGCCCGCAGACCGCGCACGGGGCGCGCGGCGATCAACACCAGCGCGATCGCCGCCATCAGCATCAGGTACAGCGGGCTTTGCGTCAGACACACGCACAGGATACAGACGAGCATGCCGAGCAGGCGCACCGGCGCCGAAACGGAAGAAAGGGCGCGGTCGATGATCGACCCGCCCTCGTGTGCGCCGCCGCCCAGGCGAACCCGCTCGAGCAAGCTCGCCAGGTGCAGGACGTTCTTTTGCATGACGCGATGCCGAGCGCCCGTGGGCTCGTATCGCTCTTGGGCCGCGAGCCAGCTAGGCAGCTCGACCGTTTGCATGGGACCCGCTTTCCTTTGCCGTCAGCGAAACAAGACGGAATACGATGGTGAGCACCGCCACGCCAATCACGCCGGAGAGGATATACATGGCAGCTTGGCCAGCAAAGCCAAAACCCTGCTCCTCGGAATAGGCCTGCAGGTAATCGCCCGTGGGCAACGAATCGGCAAAGGTCGGGGCATCCAGGCCGACCGAAGCCTGCAAGCTGTCGTCGCCAGCCTCCTGAACAGCGGTCGCGGCGCCCTCGCCGTCCCACTCGCCCCAGGCGTCACCAGTAGCGAGCAAGCCCAGCGGCGTGGCAACGACAAGTACGGCAACCAGGATAAGCGTGGGGATCAGCGAGGTCTTTTTGGCGGCAGCGCCATCAGCAGCAAGCTGGCCGTCAACGGCCTCGGGCCCGACGATGATGCTCGGCGCCGTCTTCTTAATGAATGCGTAGATCGCGGCAGTCGCCACACCCTCGACCACACCGGCCACCAGCATATGCGGGATCATCATGGCGGGAATGGCAATCGACAGCGGGAAGGGGCAATACAGCGGAGCGCCGGACGCGTTGGTGAAAAGCATAGGCTGAATACCAAACTCGATGGCCGCGCACAGGGCCGCCAGGCACAGGCCGACCCAGCCGCTCACGATGGCAGAAACCGAGGTGCCCCAGCTCTTGTCGTGCAGACGGCTGTTGAGCGCGCGAAACACGATGGCGGCCACAAACGGCAGCACAAAGGCCATGTTAAAGCAGTTGGCACCAAAGGACAGGATGCCGCCATCGCCAAAAAGCAACGCCTGCAGGGCCAGATCAACAGAAACCGCGATAGTCGCGGCCTCCGGGCCCAGCAGCAGCGCGATGAGGGCACCGCCGACGGCATGGCCCGTGGTGCCACCGGGCAGCGGCACGTTAAACATCATGA
Organism: Collinsella sp.; assembly: GCA_048205775.1. Lineage (GTDB taxonomy): Bacteria > Actinomycetota > Coriobacteriia > Coriobacteriales > Coriobacteriaceae > Collinsella. Next base: position 5,163 of record DBEWTR010000065.1, read on the forward strand.
GCAAAAAGGAGAAGGCGGCGCAAATGCCCAGGAATGCCATGTGCTCGCGATCGAGCGTGGCGCGCACCTTCTTAATGCAGTGAACCCATACGGGCACCATCGCCACCGCCATGACGGCGTCCGTCTGCGGGGACAGGTAATTATCTGGAATGTGCATCTGATGCCTCCTGAATTTCGGCGCGCGGAATTGCGGTGCCGTTTGGACCATATCACCAGTGTTACGTATTGTCCGATTCGTAACACGCCGCGGGCAATCATAGCAAAGCGGCGTGCCGCCAACAAAGCAGCACGCCGTTTTGTAATACAGGCGTAACAGATGAAAGGTGACGGGCGTCGCTGTCATGACGCCGCCCGTGTCGACTCGGCCGTGTACCTGCCCTTTCCTTGCGCGTCAGCCCAAGCCGCAAGCAAACCTAGCCGCGAACCTCGCCGTTTACGCCCTTGCACACCTTGGTGACGATCTTCTGGTGCGCCTTCTCGACCTCCTCGCTGGTGAGCGTATGGTCGTCGGAGCGATACGTAAGCGCGAAGGCCATGGACTTTTTGCCCACGCCCACGCGCACCGGGTCGCGGTACACGTCGAACAGGCGCACGCCCTCGAGCAGCTTGCCGCCGGCGCTGGTGATACGACGCTCAAGATCCTCGCAGGTCACAGCGTTATCGACCACGATAGCCAAGTCGTGCTCGACGGCCGGGTACTGCGAGAACTCGCGGTAGTTCTCCTGGTTGCGGGCACCCTTGATCAGCTTGTCCAGGTCGAGCTCAAAGGCGACGACGACCTCGTCGATGCCGCAGGCCTCGCGCGCCTCGGGGTGGATCTCGCCGACCCAGCCCAGCACGGTACCGCCGGACAGAACCTCGGCAGCACGGCCCGGCTGCAAGAAGGCGTAGCCCTCGCCCTCGGCGGGACGGAAGCGAACCTTCTCGATGCGCAACTGGGCGAGCAGCTCTTCAACGATGCCCTTGCCAAAGAAGAAGCGCAGCTTGCGGTACTTCATGTTCCAGGACTGCTCGCTCCACTGGCCCGACAGCACGCCCGCTACGGACTTGGTCTCCTTGGGCAGGCTGGCGTTCTCACGGCCGTGGAACAGGCTGCCGACCTCGTACAGGTGCACGTTGGGCGTGCCGTGGGCCTCGTTGTAGGCCACGGACTGCAGCAGGCCCGGCAGCAGCGAGCGACGCATCTCGGTCTGCTCGGCCACCAGCGGGTTCATGAGCACCACGGGGCAACCGCGGCCCTCGGTGGACATGCCGATCTTCTCCAGGTCGCCCGGGGCGGCAAAGCCAAAGGTCGTGGTCTCGTTGAGGCCGCAGGCGCGCAGGATCTCGCCGACCTTGCGGGTGAGCTTCTGCTCGCGGGTCAGACCGCCGATGTGGTTCTTGGCAGCCGGGATGGTCGCCGTCACGCGGCCCATGCCCCACAGGCGCAGGACCTCCTCGATCAGATCGATCTCGCGCGGCAAGTCGGGACGGAAGCTCGGCGGCGTGACCATAAAGTCCTCGCCGTCGCGCTCGACGGTGCAGCCCAGGCGGGTGAGCGAGCGCTCGATAAAGTCGGACTCGATGTCGGCACCGCAGATGGCGTGCACGCGGGCCAGGCGCAGCTTGATGCTGTCGATGGTCTTGGGCGCGGGGAATACGTCCACATAGCCGGGAGCGACCTCGCCGCCGGCGATCTCCTCAATCAGCGCGCAGGTAACGTTGGCAACATCCACGCAGCCGGTCTCGTCAACCTGGCGCTCAAAGCGAATGGAGGCGTCGGAGATCAGCGAAAGGTCGCGGCTGGTGTGCGAGGTGCGGCCGGCGTTGAAGCAGGCGCTCTCGACCATCACGTCAACGGTATCGTCCTCGATCTCGGAATCCATGCCACCCATAACGCCGGCCAACGCCACGGGGCGCTCGCCGTCGGTGATGAGGCCCATGCCGGCGTCGAGCACGCGCTCCTCGCCGTCGAGCGTCGTGAACTTCTCGTCCTGCTGGGCGGCACGAACCACCACACGACGGTGGCCATCGCGCTCGGCAAAGGTGTCCAGGTCAAAGGCGTGCAGCGGCTGACCGGTGAGCATCATCACGTAGTTGGTGATGTCGACGATGTTGTTGTGCGGGCGCACGCCCAGGGCGTTGAGGCGCTTGACCATCCAGTCTGGCGACGGGCCGACCTCGACGTTGCGCACGATGCGGGCAACGTAGCGGTCGCACAGGCCCTCGTCGGCAATCTCGACCGAAAGCTCGTCGTCGGTCGCTCGGCCGGTCTCGGCCTTGATGGCGGGCAGCTCAACGTGGAAATCGCGGTCGAAAATTGCGCCGGTCTCGCGGGCCATGCCGATCATGGACAGGCAGTCGGGACGGTTGGGCGTGATCTCGCAGTCGAGCACGGTGTCGCTCGAGCCCACGTACTCGGCAAACGGCATGCCGCAGGGCGTATCCTCGGGCAGGATCATGATGCCGGAGTGGTCGCCGCCCAGGCCGAGCTCGCGCGCAGAGCAGTTCATGCCCATGGACACGACGCCGCGAAGCTTGCTCTTCTTGATCTTGACGTCGCCGGGAAGCACGGCGCCGATCATGGCCGTAACGATGTGGTCGCCGGCCTCGAAGTTCTGCGCGCCGCAGACGATTTGCAGCGGGGCAGGATTGCCGTCGGCGTCGAGGTTCTTGTCACCCACGTCGACCGAGCACACATACATGTGGTCGCTATCGGGGTGCGGGGTCTTGGTGAGCACCTTGGCGGTCACCACGTGGTCGAAGGACTCGCCCACGGTGTCGATCGCCTCGACCTCGGTGCCGGTACGGATATATTCGTCCGAAAGGGTCTTGGGATCCTCCGGAATATCGATCATGGTCTTGAGCCAGTCGTAAGAAACACGCATCTAGCTCTCCTTTCATACTGAAAGCCTGCGAAGAGATGCAGGTGGAAACTTCAACTTTGTGAACATTCCTTACAAAGCGAGGTTTGTCCAAGTGCGGCAGATCGGCCCGAAAGAGGAGCGCCGCTTACTTTGGTACGCAAGCGACGAATGAGCGCCGAGGTGCCGTGCTTGGGCAAGCCGCAGCCTAGAACTGATTCAAGAAGCGCATATCACCCGTCATGAGAGTTCTGAGGTCGGGCAGGTCGTAGCGCAGGGCCGCGACGCGCTCGGCGCCAATGCCAAAGGCGAAGCCGGTGTACTTCTCGGGGTCGATGCCGCAGTTGATCAGGACGTTGGGGTCGACCATGCCGCAGCCCAGGATCTCGATCCAGCCGCTGTGCTTGCAGAAGTTGCAGCCCTTGCCGCCGCACACGTGGCAGCTCACGTCCACCTCGCAGGAAGGCTCGGTGAAGGGGAAGAAGTGCGGGCGGTAACGCGTCTTGCGATCCTCGCCAAACATGCACTTAACAAAGTAGTCGAGCGTGCCCTTAAGATCGCCAAAGGTGATGCCCTCGTCGACGACCAGGCCCTCGATCTGGTTGAACTGCGGCAGATGGCAGGCGTCGGCCGTGTCGGGACGATAGACGGTGCCCGGGCAGATCATGTAGATGGGCGGCTTTTGCGACTCCATGGTGTGGATCTGCACGCCCGAGGTCTGAGTGCGCAGCAGTACGTCGGACTCGCCATGGGCATGCGCCTCGGGGTGCGCGACGCTGCCGGGGTTGTTGTCGACCACGTAGAAGGTATCGCGGGCCGAGCGGCTCGGGTGATCCATGGGGGCGTTGAGCGCGGTGAAGTTGTAGTAGGAGGTATCGACCATGGGGCCGGACTCGACGGTGTAGCCGATGCCGCAGAAAATGTCCTCGGCCTCCTCGATGATCTGCTTGATCAGGTGCTGGTGACCGATCTGCGGACGGATGCCCGGCAGCGTGATGTCGACGGCCTCGTGCTCGAGTGCGTGCTTGAGGGCGGCGGCCTTCATCTCGGTGGTGCGCTCGTCGAGCATGCCCTCGATCAGCTGGCGCATCTCGTTGGCGCGTTTGCCCATCATGGGACGATCCTCGGGGGCGAGCTTGCCCATCATGCGCATCAGGCCGGTGATACGGCCCTTGCGACCGAGCAGCTCAACGCGCGCAGCCTCGAGCTTGGCGGCGTCGTCGGCGCTAGTGACGAGCTCCTTGGCCTCTTCCTCGAGTTTGACCAGATCATCAATCAGACTCATGTCTTCCCTTTCGTCTCTCGCGTATCCGCGCTCCGGGACGGCTGACGCCGCCCGATGCTGCGGATGCGCGGCCCGGTTCGGTAACAAAAAACCGCCCTCGGGCATGTGCATTGCCCAAGGACGGTTGAATTCCGCGGTACCACCTTGTTTGACCCGGCGGATGTCTGGCCCGCCGCGTCCACTCTGCGCCCCTTATCGCGAGGCTCACGGCTTCCCTACTGGGGCTTCGCCGCCGCTGGCCGCGCGCCCGTTGAGGTTGCTGCTCGGGAGTGAACGCTTGGCCCTTGCCACCGCAGGAAGGCTTGCAGCCCATGACCTTCCCTCTCTTGCCGGCGACGCGGCGGGCAAAACCCTCTCCGTCAACGCATTGGGCTATAGGATAACACATTTCGCGAGCGCATCGCCGCGTTCCGTTTTGTTCGCGCTGGGTACAAGGCAGGTAGCTGTGCAAATTGGCCGCGCACCCGCCTGCGGCGCTCGGCCTGCGAGATTAAGGATACGGTATGGGAAAGAAACTCGATAAGAAGGCCCAGGCCGCCGTGGCAAAGGCTGCCAAGGGCGTCAAGGCTGCTAAAGTCGACAAGGCCGTCAAAAAGTTCCGCAAACTCGAGGGCAAGCTGTGGACTCGCGAGTACCTGCTCAAGATTGCCGAGTTCGATGGAGCGACGATTGCTCCTGCCAACGGTGCTGCCGCCCGTGCCGACGCCATGGGCACGCTTGCCGGCGAGCATCACAAGCTACTGACCAGCGAGAAGTCCGTTGAGCTCGTACGCTCGTTAGCGCGCGAGACGGTTGCAGGCGGACACGTAGACGACCCGCAGCTGCTCGACGAGATCCGCGTGCTCGGCCGCGACCAGCGCGAGGCAAGCGTTATTCCTACCGAGGAGGCCGAGGCCTGGACCAGGCTCACCTGCGAGGCCGACGCCGTGTGGCACAAGGCCAAGACGGCCAACGACTGGGCGAGTTTTGAGCCCTATGTGGATAGAATCATCGCCCAACTTAAGCATCAGGCCGAACTCATGGACCCCAAGCGCGACCCATACGACGTTTGGCTCGACCAGTACGAGCGCGGCCTTTCCGCCAAGAGCTTCGATGCGTTTTGCGATGAGGTTAAGGCGACGGTCGTGCCGCTCGTGCACGCCATCGGCGAGCGCGGCCAGCAGCCCGCTGCCGACTTTTTGCACGCCCGCGTGCCCGAGGCCGCCCAGCGCGCCATGAGCTTCGACCTTATGAAGCTCGTCGGCCTGAACCTGAACGACACCACGCTTGCCTTTACCGAACACCCGTTTAGCGAGGGCTTTGCCGTGGGTGACGCGCGCATCGCGACACACATCTACGAGAACGATTGCATCTCCAACGTCTACAGCATCATCCACGAGGCGGGACATGCCATGTACGAGCTGGGCGTCAATCCCGCCTATGCGCGCACCTGTCTTGAGGGCGGCACCTCCATGGGCATCCACGAGAGCCAGAGCCGCTTTTTCGAGAACACCGTGGGTCGCAGCCGTGCCTTTATGGGACCGCTGCTCGA
>DBEWTR010000066.1:0-3137 GCA_048205775.1 Collinsella sp.
GGCCGACGCGCCGCTCATGGAGGGCGCGTCGGCATTGCGAGACCACATCGTGGGACGTGCAGCCCACCGGCTTATCGACGGCGAGCAGCATATTCCGTTGAGAAGGCGTACGACGAGCCATGTACCATCCAAAAAGTTAAAGCTCGACGGTCACCGAAGCGGGATCCTCCCCCACCAGCTCGGCCAGCATGGGAAGTGCCACGGCGAGCGTCTCGCGAATTGTTCCGTTGTTGGAAAAGCCGGCGGCGGCATGATGCCCGCCACCGCCAAAGTTGGCAGCGATCTCGGACACATCGAGGTCACCCTTGGAGCGCAGGTTGCCGCGCACCTTGGTATCGCCCTCAATGCCCTTCAGGAACAGGCAGACCTCCACGCCCATCACCGAGCGCACCACGTCAACCAGGCCGTCGCACTCATCCGAGGTGACACCGCAAGCCTCAAGGTCACTCTGGTACGCGTAACTATACGCAACGCGCCCGTGGGCCACCGTCTTGATGCGGCCCATAACGATGGACTTGAGGTGCAAAAACTCAACGCGCATGCTCTGGTAGACCTCGAGTGCCACACGCGCCGGATCGGCACCGTGGGCAACCAGACGCGAGGCTGCATGGAACGCGGCGGCATCGGCGTTTTGGTACTGAAAACGGCCGGTATCGGTCACCAAGCCACACAGCAGGCAGGTCGCAACGCCATCACGTGCGACAATGCCGCAATTGTCCAAGAAGCGGTCGATGATCATGGCGCAGGCTGCAGCTTCGACGCGCCTCAGGCTGAGCTCGGCAAACTCCTCGCGCGCCGGATGGTGATCGAAGCACACCACATGCTTGGAGCGACGAAGCACCTCGGCGGAATTATTGAGACGCTCGACGACCGGTACGTCCACCGAGATGAACAGGTCCGGATTGCCGGTATACGCAGATGCCGGTACCAGGCGATCGGAGCCTTCCATAAAGCGGTAGATGCGCGGAACCGGGTCATCATCTGCCAGCAGCAGGGCAATGTCCTTATTAGGGAAAAACTTCATAAGCGAGAGGCCCAAACCCAGCACGGAGCCCAGGGCGTCGCCATCGGGAGAAGTGTGTCCCGAAATCGCAATGGAGGACGCACCCTCGATAAGCTCGAGGATGCGTCGTTGAATATCTGCAGACTCGCACGAGGCGAGGTCGGCGGAATTAGTCATCTAAAGCTGCCTCCTGGGCGGCATCCGCTATCGGATAGCCGTCCTCGTCCTTTTCGATCGCAAGCGTGGCGGGAACGTTTTCCAGCGCACGCGTGATACGCTCGGCCTCATCGGTCGAACGATCGATGCGAAAATCGAGCTCGGGCGTGACACGCCAATCGAGCGAGCGAGCCAACAGGCTGCGAATACGGCCCTTGGCGCTTGCGAGCGCCTCCATGACCTCGTCGTAGCGGCTCGCATCGCACGACACGAACACACGCGCAAACGAACGGTCCACCGCGACCTCGACCGCGGTCAAAGTAACCAGGTCGAGACGCGGATCGGAAACCTCAAAGAGCAGGATATAACCAAGCTTCTCGCGAAGCTGCTCGCCCAGACGGCGGGTTGCCTGCGTTTGCTTCATAGCGCTACCCCCTACTCGGTACGGGCAACCTGGTCGATGCGGTAACCCTCGATCTGGTCGCCGGGCTTGATGTCCTGGAAATTCTCCAGGCCAATGCCGCCCTCGGAACCGCTCTTGAGGCTCTTGGCCTCGTCCTTGTAGTGGCGCATCGAGGCGATCTTGCCGTTGAAGACCACGATGCCGTCGCGCACCAGACGCACGGAATCGGTCGCGGCGATCTCGCCCTCTTCGACGCGGACACCGGCGGCGATACCGACTTTGGGCACCTTGAAGGTGTCCAGGACAGTCGCGGTACCCGTGGAGACCTCGACCTCGGTGGGCTTGAGCATGCCGATACGGGCAGCGTCGAGCTCCTCGAGGCATTTGTAGATGACGTCGTAGCAACGGATCTCGACGCCCTCGCGCTCGGCGGCGGAGCGGGCCTTACCGTCGGGACGGACGCCAAAGCCGATGATGATGGCGTTGGAGGCGTCGGCCAGGACGACGTCGGTCTCGTTGATGGCACCAACGGCGGAGTGGATCGTGTTGATGCGGACCTCGGACTGATCCATCTTGTCGAGCGAATCCTGAAGGGCCTCGATGGAACCCTGGACGTCGGCCTTGATGATCAGGTTGAGCTCCTTGACCTCGGCGTCGGCAATGGTCTCGAAGAGGTTCTCGAGCGTGACGTGCTTGACGCGGCTCTGCTCCTCGATACGGGCCTTGAGCGAACGCTCGTCGGCCAGCGCACGTGCCTCGCGCTCGTCCTCGAACACGCGGAACTCGTCACCGGCGTTGGGCACGGACTGCAGGCCCAAAATCTCGACGGCGTCGGAGGGACCGGCCTCGGTGACGGCGCGACCCTTGGGGTCAAGCATGGCGCGGACGCGGCCGTAGGTAAGGCCGGCGACCAGCGTATCGCCCACGTGCAGGGTACCGCGGGTCACGAGCACGGTAGCGACCGAGCCGCGGCCCTTGTCGAGCTTGGCCTCGAGGACGTTGCCGGAGGCAAAGGTGTCCGGGTTGGCCTTGAGCTCGAGCACATCTGCCTGGAGCAGCACGGTCTCGAGCAGATCGTCGATACCGATCTTCTGCTTAGCCGAGATGTTGACGAACATGTTCTGTCCGCCCCACTCCTCGGGGATGACTCCGTACTCGGTGAGCTCCTGACGCACACGGTCGGGGTTGGCGCCCGGCTTATCGATCTTGTTGACGGCGACGACGATGGGTACGCCGGCGGCCTTGGCGTGGTTGATCGACTCGACGGTCTGGGGCATGACGCCGTCGTCGGCAGCCACGATCAGAATGACGATGTCGGTCACCTTGGCGCCACGGGCACGCATAGCCGTAAAGGTGGCGTGGCCCGGGGTATCGATGAAGGTGATCTTGCGGTCGTTGATCATGACCTGCGAAGCGCCGATGGCCTGCGTAATGCCGCCCGCCTCGCCGGCAGCAACGCCGGTGTGACGGATGGCGTCGAGCAGCGACGTCTTGCCATGGTCGACGTGGCCCATGACGGTGACGACCGGGGCGCGCGGCTTGAGGTCGGCGGGATCGTCGTAGAACGAGAAGGTG
>DBEWTR010000069.1:0-1639 GCA_048205775.1 Collinsella sp.
CCGAGAGTGATGTCTCCCGCCCGCTGGTTGCACGCGTAAGGACATTCGTAACAGACGTCACGATGGATGGCACCTGTTACGAAGACGGAAAAATATTCGTCTTCGTAACAGGGCTCGTCGAAGACGAGCTCACCGTCGCGATATGCGCACATGTGGAAATCGTTCGCCCCACGAAACGAGAACGAATCCCAGCCTCCTTTGACCTTAAGGTCCAAATGTTCGCGAAGGAATGCAATCGGAGGGGTGCCGTGGCATATGAGATCGATGCAAATCAAGCCCTTGCGCGTATCGCCAACGATAGAGCGCAAGGCAGCGACCTGGCATGGTGTCGAGATGAAGAGTACTTTCCTGCCGTCAGCGAGATACTTTTTGACGTCATTGTATGCGCCGCCGGGATCACTGTAGACGTACTTGGATCCACGTAGGCTCTCCAAGTCGACTTCTCGATCGACTGAAACGCAGCGCGCCGCCCCGTTCACAGAAGCCGTTCCGTAAACGACGCCGCCCCCGTTGATGACCTTCCTTGCAAGCGCTGTGGCAATGCCGCCCGATGAAGAGAGCGCAACGTCACTCGGTTCACTGCTCCAAGCAGCATAGGTCTTTAGGGGCTTCCTGAGCTCGACGGGAGCGCATGCGGGGCAAACAGCATGACATCGCCCACAATCCCTGCAATTTGAGGGGTCGACAGTCGGCACGGGCTCGCCACAAAGGCCGCTTTCCTTCATGCTAAGCGCATGGAAGGGGCACGCTTCGACGCATGCTCCGCACCCAGAGCACGTCAAGTCACCGCAAACGAAGTTAGCCGACATTTCCCCTCCTAAAGCCAAGTTTATCTCGCAAGATGTCGAAAATTACAAAACGTTCTCCCTTGTCAAACAAAGTGAGCAGCTCGAAGGTATAACCGATGACGGCAGCAGCAAAAGCAACGGCTACGAGCGTAGCCCAATTTGTGCACAGACCCACCTGGTCAACAAGCGCGTAGCCGAACCAAAGGACCACGAAAACGGATACCTCTCGCATAAGCGGCTTGTAGAACGTCCGCCTGCGCACGCCGATGACGACCGCACAATATAATGGTTGGACAAGCGCGTGACGGACAAACATCAGAATCGAGCTTGTCCCGGCGATGACGGTGAGCTTGTCGAGCGAGGTGAATAAGATCAAAGGAAACTCTATGGCGAGCGTTGCCAAACTGACCCCGAAGGCGATGAGGACTGAACCCTTAATTTTTGTGGTCAGCGTGTTCGCATAATATAGGGGCTCGACAAGAGCGCTCGCAATGAGCGTAATGACGGTCAAAACCGAAAGAAGCTGAATATCGCCTAATTCGGCAACAGAACGGCCAGGCAGCCATAGGGAGTAGAACGACGGCCCGAAGCCGATGAACCCGGCAAGCGGTACGATCATGAACGCTGAGGTGAAACGCATAGCGAAATCGAATCTGCTCACCAGTTCTACCTTGTCCCCACGGGCATAGGCTTGGGCCATCTTAGGGTAAAAGAGGTTCGCTATACTTCCGGAAAGATTAGTCAAAGCCTGGGGGACCGTCTTAGCAATGGACAGGAGTCCCATGGCGGCCCCGCTAATGAAGATATTGGCAACCAGGAGGTCGAGGCCGGTCTGGATGAGGTTGTTGACG
>DBEWTR010000095.1:0-2747 GCA_048205775.1 Collinsella sp.
CATGGCGCCCATGGTCTCGGCAGGCACGTTGTCGGCGATGTCGCTGTAGTGCTTCTTGGGGATTACGAGCGTGTGGACCGGCGCCTGGGGGTTGAGGTCGTCGAAGGCGATGACCTGATCGTCCTCATAGACAACGGTCGAGGGGATCTCGTGGTTGGCGATTTTGCAGAAGATGCAATCACACATGGTTGGTTCCTTTCTCACAGACCAAGGTAATTATATTTGGTCGAGATGGTTAGAACGAGAGACTGTCGTTGGTGTTGGCGGCTTCGCCGTCGGCGAGCACGTCGTTGCCGTCGACGTCCTTAAGGAGCACCGAGACCTTCTGCTCGGCATCGGACAGGCGGGTGCGCAGGCTCTTGAGGAGCTCGACGCCGCGGGTGTAGCTCTCGAGCGACTCCTCGAGCTCCATATCGCCCGACTCCAAGCTGCGGATGATGAGCTCCAACTCCTGCGAGGCCTGCTTGTACGTAAGCTGCTCGACCGGGGTCTTCTCTGCCATATCTGTTTCCTTTCCTAAAGGTTTATCGCTATGAAATGCGGCTTACTCGACCGTATCGACCGTTGCCGCCACGTTGCCGTCTGCCATGCGCACGCGAATGGCATCGCCGGGCTTAAAGGTCTTGGCGCTCGTAGCCACACCGTCATCGCTGTACGCGATGGAGTAACCGCGGGCAAGCACCTTGAGCGGCGACAGGGCATCGAGCGAAGCCGCTGCACGGCCCAAGTCGGACGCTGACTTGTTGAGCATTGTGCGCCCCTGATGCTCCAGACGGGAACTCGCAAGCGTGAGCGCATGGCGTTTGCCATCGAGCCCCGAGGTGCTTGCGATCAAGCGCTCGGGCAGACGCTCGAAGTTGGAGCGGAAGGCCCCAACCGAACGCGTTATGGCGCCCGACAGTCGATCGGCAGTCAGCGCAAGCTCAGACTCGCGACGCTCGACCATAAACGTTGGATCGTTGAGGCACGGGCGGCATGCGGCGGCATCGAGGGCATCGCCCAAGCGAGCCGTATAGGCATCCCAAGCACGACGACCGCGCTGGTCGAGCATTTCCAGATCAACCTGATCCGACCCGATCATCGAAGCCATCGCGGCGCCCAGACGCTGATGGCGCGTCTCGAGCACGTCGGCCAACTCCGTCATGGCCGGCGCCACCGATTCGGCCGCCGCCGTGGGCGTGGAAGCGCGACGGTCGCTCACCATGTCGCAGATCGAGGTATCGGGCTCATGCCCAATGCCCGTCACCACAGGCACGGGACAGGCTGCCACCGCACGGGCAAGCTCCTCGTCGTTAAAGGTCATGAGGTCCTCGAAGGAACCGCCGCCACGCACGAGCAAAATACAGTCGGGCGCCGGCGCAATGGCTGCGGCGCGGCGCAAGCCCTCAATGAGCTCGGCCGGCGCACCCTCGCCTTGAACCTTGGCGCCCACGCAGACGAGCTCGACGAGCGGGTTGCGACGACGCAGCGTACGCTTGACGTCGTCGATTACGGCGCCCGAAAGCGAGGTGACGACCGCCACACGCGAGCAAAACACCGGAATGCGACGTTTGCGCGCTTCGTCCATCAGGCCCTCGCGACGCAGCTTTTCGGCCAACTGAGCCACCTGCTGACGCAGCAAGCCCTCCCCCGCCAGCGAGAACGAGCGGGCGACGAAGCTCATACGACCCGTGGGCTTGTAGAGATTGAAGCTGCCCTTAAAGCTCACCTGCATGCCGTCGCGCAGATCGAAGGTACGCTTAAGGTAGGCGCCCTTCCAGATGATGCAGTCGACGGCCGCCGAGTCGTCCTTGATTTGGAAGTAGCAGTGGCCGCTTCGGGCATTGGGACCACGAAAACCCGTGACCTCACCCAAAACGCTCAGCTGCGGAATGGCATCGAGCGCGCCGGCGGCGATCTCCACCGCTTGGCTCACGCTGAGCTCTTTGCGCTCCTGATCGTCCGAACCGTCGAACTCGGCGGAAACGGCATTGCCGGTTAGGTTCCAGCCTGCCACGCAGCCTCCTTTCGTTATCGCGCACAGAGGCTCCGGCCCCGTGCAAATTTAAGTCCAACACATAGTACAGCGCCGCGAGGACACGAATCCCCACGGCGCCTGCCTGTCCTATTTGTTATCGGTTGGAGTTTCTGTTGTAGCGAGCCATCAGGTAGAGCAGTTGAATGATCGAAGTGAGCGCTGCGGCCACATAGGTAAGCGCGGCTGCCGTCAGCACCTTCTTGGCGCCGTTGACCTGCTTGGAACTCATGCCCGACTGCTCGATATACGCCACGGCGCGGCGACTGGCATCGATCTCGACCGGCAGCGTAACCAGTTGGAACAACACGCTAAACGAGAAGAAGACCAGCGCGAGGGTCGTGAGCCCCGCAATGTTCATGAACAGGCCCATGAGCAGCACGATCGTCCAGGTGTTTTGGGTAAAGTTGACGACGGGGACCAAAGCGGTACGTACCTTCATCATGGCATAACCACTTTGACGCTGGGCGGCATGGCCCGCCTCGTGGCAGGCGACGGCAACGCTTGCAACCGACCCGCCCGAATGGTTGGCATCCGACAGATACAGGTTGTTGTCCTGCGGGTTGTAATAATCGGTGAGTTCGCCGGCGACGCCCTTGATACCCACGGCGTTGCAACCGTTGGCGTCGAGCATGCGACGAGCGACCGTGGCACCCGTGTCGCCGTCCGATCGAACCTTAGACCACGTCTTGTACGTCGAGTTGATATAGCTCTGCGCGGCAAGGCCAAGCAC
>DBEWTR010000100.1:0-8985 GCA_048205775.1 Collinsella sp.
AACGGCGACGCCCGCCCGCCGCGCGCAATCAATCGACTCGCGCGTGACCGGGCAGGCGTCGGCATCAATAAAGAGCGTTCGTGGCATCTAGTGCACCAGTTTGCCAAATTGAATAGCGCGAACAATCAGCGTAACGCCAAACACCAGCAGCGCGGCGCCGCTAAAGATAACGAGCATCTTGGCCGACCACAGCGGATAGATAAACACGAACATGCCGGCGATGATGGAGAGTGCGCCGCTCAGGATAGCGAGGGCGCGGTTGGACGAAAGCTCGGACTCCAGAATGGACATGACACCTTCGACAATCCAGCCAAAGCCGGCCACGAGAACCACCATCGTTGTGAGCGTCGCGGTCGAGAAGGCCTGGTTGCGCAGGATTATGACGCCGCCCAAGATAATGAGCAGGTTGGAGATGATGCTCGTCACGCGCCAGCCGGTGGGCAGCAGTGGCTCGAAAACAGCGGTAAACAGCCTGATCGCGGCCGTGATCACAAAGTAGAAGCCCAAGACGGTCGTTAGGAAGACGAGGGACTTGGCGGGCGCAAACAGCAGTGCGATGCCGGCGACGAGCGCCAAGACGCCCGTGATGGCGTAAATCCAGCGGACGGCCTTGACGGCCTTGCCTGCCATGCTTTTCTCGTCAAATCCAAACTGGCTCGATTTTTGGTCATCGTTCTTAAAGATGCCCATAATGTCTCCTTTCCGTGCGGCGTAAGCCTTGATCGTTACAACCAGTATCGCCTAAAGGCGCTGGCGTATGGGTCGGGGAGGGCGAAACGTAACCCAAAGGCCCCGAATTGTTTCCGTTGTTCCCCACGTCGCGATTTTCTATTCAACAGGTGTAGAACATTGCAGCCCTGTTCGTTATTGCCTACGTTTTAGGTTAGATTTTCCTAAGAACAATTGCCCGAAATTGGGGGTCCCTATGAACGAAACAGTTCCCGCGGCGCCGTCGAGCGCGGAGTCGATGGCAAAGCAGGGTTGCGAAAAGCTCGGCTTGGACGCGTTTGATGCGTTGGTTCGCTGCGCCCGCACGTGCCGTCGCTTTGACGAGTCCATGCGCGTGCCGCGTGAGCTTTTGCTTGAGCTGGCGGAGCTGGCGCACCTGACTCCCTGTGGTGCCAATGCTCAGCGTCTGCGTTTTCATGTGGTAAGCGGTGCAGAGGACTGCGCGCGTGTATTTGACGAGCTTGCATGGGCCGGTGCGCTCAAGGATTGGCCGGGTCCCGATGAGGGCGAGCGCCCGACCGGCTACATCGCGATTCTTGCCGAGCGCGCCGTTCCGGGTAAGCCCGCCGCTCCTATTACTGAGGTCGACACGGGCATTGCCGCGCAGACGATGATGCTCGCCGCCCGCAGCGCCACGCCCGAGGTGGCTGCCTGCATGTTCAAGGCCTTTACGCCCCACGCGATCGATGCCATGGGGCTCGATAGCGACAAGTATGAGCTCAAGCTGATCATGGCGTTTGGCGTTCCGGCCGAGACGCAGGTGATCGATGCGATCGATTCCAACCCCGACGGCTCAATTAATTACTGGCGCGACGAGGCGCAGGTGCACCACGTACCCAAGCGCCCGCTTGCCGACGTACTGGTGTAGCTGAGCGTCACCGCGGTGTGATCCGGCGGTAAACCACCACAAAGGTACCTGTCCCCTTTGCGGTGGTGCGAGGGGAGGACGTGTGGCAGATTTGTATTTGGTGCGGCATGGGCAGACTGAGCTCAATGTGCAGAACATTTTGCAGGGTGGGCACGATTCGCCGCTTACGGCGCGCGGGCGCGAGCAGGCGCTGGCGACGCGCGCGGCGTTTGAGGCGCGTGGCGTGACCTTTGACCGTGTGTATTCCTCGCCGTTGGGCCGGGCGCGGCATACGGCTGAGCTAATTGCTGGTGAGGGCCGCTCGATAGAGTTGGTCGATGACCTGCGCGAGTGGCATTTGGGCTCGCTGGAGGGTACATCAAATCGCGAGATGCCGCCGCAGCCCTGGGGTGATTATCCGGTGGCCTTTGGTGGCGAGTCTGAAGGCGAGCTCCAGTCGCGCATGGTCGCGGCGCTGTCCCACATCATGGCCAGGCCGCAGCACGACTGTGTGCTGGCAGTCTCCCATGGCTCTTCCTGCCAGGAGTTTCTTGAGTATGTGACTGGCAGGGGAGAGCTACCCGACAACGGTGCCGTGCTTCATTTTGGCTATTGCGACGGTGCGTTTTCGCTCCTTGATTGGTAACGAACGAAAGGACCCCTATGAATAAAGACCTGTATCTGGTTCGTCATGGGCAGACAATATTCAACCTTAAGCGTATTATTCAGGGCTGGAGTGACTCGCCGCTTACGCAGTTGGGTTGCGACCAGGCGGCGCGCGCCGGCATGTTTTTACGTGCGCGCGGCATTGAGCCCGATCATGCCTACACCTCCACGCTTCATCGCACCGAGCAGACTATCGCCAACTTGTGGCCGGGCTTGGCGTACGAGCGCCTGGACGGTCTGCGCGAGTGGTTCTTTGGCGACTTTGAGGCCGAGCGCGTGGTGCTCATGCCCGAGCGCCCGTGGCGCGACTTCTATCGCCAGTTTGGCGGCGAGGGCCAGATGCAGGTGCGCGAGCGCATGGTGGCGACGTTGACCGAGCTTATGCAGCGTCCGGACCACGAGTGCGTGCTCGCGGTGAGCCATGGCTCGGCTATCAAGGAGTTTTTGGACCACGTGCGGGGCGCGGCGGCAGACGAGCGCGAACGCGTGCCGGGCAACTGCTCAGTGCTGCATTTTGCGTTTGACGATGCGGCCGATACGTTTGAACTTGTCGATGTCTTTACGCAGGAGGACTACGCGCGCGAGCTGGGGCTTGAACCGCTCGTGGCTACTGCAGGTCCGCAGCGCGGATAACGCGAGCGTGGCGGCACGGGTCGCCGGCATAACTTCTCGACGCAAAAGGGGCGGAGATGCATGTACCTGCTGCATCTCCGCCCCCTGTTTGTTGGGCTGCCGATTTTTGTGCCGGGCGGTCTGGTCTCGCTAGAACCGCGCGATCTGGTGGGTGAGCAGGCCCATCGGGACCTGCGGCGCGCCGCCGCTGACCTGCGCGGCGGGGAAGAGCACAGCTACGGTAAAGTTGAACGGCTCTTTGCCCGTGTAGGTGCCGGCGGCACGGGCATCGTCGGCCAGGAGCTGTGATGCCCCGACCAGCGCGGCAGCGTAGGCGGGGTCGTCGGCCAGTGCCGGCTCCGGCGCCTGGTCGAGCATGGCACGGATGGCGCCGACGGCGTCCTCGCGCTTGACCTCCCACACGCGGTGCGTAATGCCGGCGGGGTCGGTGACGGCATAGAGTGAAGCGCCCTCTTTTGCGGCGCCGAGGATGATATCCATGACGGGCGAGGCTTCGTAGGCAAGTGTTACGGGACGGGGCTGCACCTTGAGCTCGGTGATCGCGCGCGCGGCGGCGAGTGCGTCGACGCTCTCGGCGGCAGCCTCGTCGCTACCCGTCAGCACGTTAACCGGGCAGATCGCCACGACACCCGTCACACGTCCCGGCTCGCCCGAGCATTCGTACACGTAATACGCCGCACCCGGGTCCTTGAGCATCAGACCATCGGCAATGGCTCCGCGCAGAGCATCGTTGCCGCTCAGGATGCTGCCCATTGCAGGCAGCGCCTCGAGCACGCGGTCCTGAGCCGGGCGGATGCAGGGAAACGGAAGTGCTTTCATGGGCGGTCCTAACGCACGAGTCGGTTTGTTCGCGGCTTATTATGCCCCAACTTGGCCGCTCGCGTCCCAGAGCACGTTATCGGCGAGCGCGATTAGCACCTGCTGACAACGAACGATATCGGCGTGGGGCACATATTCGTTGGGCTTGTGCGCGAGCGCGAGCGACCCGGGACCGTAGCTCATGCAATTGCGGTTACCTGTCTTGCCGGCAATGACGGCGGTGTCGGTGTAGCCGGTAAAGAAGCCGACGGTCGTGTCCGCGTCCGTCACGTCATCGGCGGCACGCTTGAGCGCTGCTAGAAGGGGAGAGTTCGGGTCGCGCTCGATGGCGGGGCGGTCGCCCGTCACGGTGTAGCTGCCATGGCAACCGGGAACGGCGGCTTCGGCGACGGCGATGGCCTGCTCTACCATGCGCTTCGCGGCTGCCGTATCGGTCGGCGGAGTCAGGCGCATATCGACCCAGACCTTGGCGCGGTCGGGCACGACATAGGGGCGATATCCGCCCTCAATTTGGCCAAACGTGATGGTCGAAGACCCCAGCTCATCATGCTCGGGCAGCGCTGCGAACGCATGGCGCAGCGCGCAGACGGCCTCGGCCATGGCGGCGACGGCATTGGCGCCCTTCCAAGGCTGGCTCGCGTGTGCCGTCACGCCAGCCATTTCAATCTCGAACCACGTACGCCCCTTGTGCGCTACCTGGATCTGTCCGTCGGTGGGCTCGGTGTCCAGCACCCATTCGCGCGAACCGACCCAGCCGGCATCGATGGCTGCCTCGGAGCCTCGCATAAAGTCCTCTTCGTCGACTTAGCAGATGAGCGAAAAGCCGCGGCGGGGTAGCGCGCCATCCGCCGCCACGCGCTCGAGCGTATGGACCAGTGCGGCAATGGCGCAGGCCAGGCCACCCTTCATGTCGCAGGCGCCACGGCCATAGAGTTTGTCGTTACGCACAACCGTCCCGAGCGGCGGAATGTCCGCGTCCCAGCCATCGCCCAGCGTAGCGGTATCCATATGGCAGATATAGACGAGTCGCGGCTCGTCGCTTTGGCCTGGCACGGTGACCATAAGGTTGCGGCGCCCGGGGAGTACTTCGAGCTCTGCAATCTGCACGGCATCGAGTACCGGATGGCTCAGCTGTGCCAACCGTTCCTCAACCAACGCTTTGATATGGCGTTCAATCTCGCCCTCATACGCACCTGGGTCGGAACTGTCGATCCGCACGAGCCCTTGCGTAAGCCGCCAAGCAAAATCTGTATCAACCATAGGCACCTCACATATAGTTAGGTCAACATACAGATTGTATGTCAAGAAGCGGCTCGGTGCATTTAATGGAGCGCTCATAAAAACGGGGGCGCCTCTCGTGCGAAAGGCGCCCCCGCGGGCATTCAATGTCAGTGACGGGCAGGCCACATGGGGAACTGCCCGTCAGATCAGCCGACGCTACTTGATCACGCGCACGCGATACATCGAAGGAATCTGCTTGAGCGCCTCGATGGTGCTGCTGTCCAGGTGCTCGTCGGTGTCGAACATGGTGTAGGCGTTCTCTCCGGCGGATTCGTTGGTCATGCGCTGCACGTTGGCGTTGTCCTTGGCTAGGATGGCCGTGATCTGGCCGATCATGTTGGGCACGTTGGCGTGCAGGCAGGCGATGCGGCTCGCGGCGCGCGCCTTGCCCATGCTGCAAGCGGGGTAGTTGACGCTGTGCGCGATGTTGCCGTTCTCCAGGTAATCCTTGAGCTCGCTGATGGCCATGTCGGCGCAGTTGGCCTCGGCTTCGCCGGTGCCGGCGCCCGAGTGCGTGGTGATAAACGTATTGGGCATCTTGACCGTCTTGGGCGTGGCGAAGTCGCAGCTAAACCAGCTGAGCTTGCCCTCGCGCAGGGCGGCGTCGACGGCGTCCTCGTCAATGATGGTTTCGCGTGCGTAGTTGATGAGCACGGCGTCGGGTGCCAGCAGGTTAATCTGCTCGGTGCTGATCATGCCGATGGTGTCGGCCTTGCTGGGCACGTGCACCGTGAGGTAATCGCAGCCGCGGCAGAGATCCTCGAGCGTGCCCACGCGCTGCACCTCGCGGCTCAGCACCCACGCGTGCTCGACGGAAATGAACGGATCGTAGCCGTAGACGTCCATGCCCAGGTCGACGCAGGCGTTGGCGACCTTGGAGCCTACGTTGCCCAGACCGATGACGCCGATGCGCTTGCCCTTGAGCTCGCGGCCCACAAAGGCCTTCTTGGCCTTTTCGGCATCGACCTGAATCTCGGGATCATCGGCGTTGTCGCGCACCCAGTTCATCGACTGCACCACGCCGCGGCTCGAAAGCACCAGCATGCCCAGGACGAGCTCCTTGACGGCGTTGCTGTTGGCGCCGGGGGAGTTAAAGACGACGACGCCCTTCTTGGCGTACTCCTCGACGGGAATGTTGTTGACGCCGGCGCCGCAGCGGGCGATAGCGCGGATGCCCTCGGGCAGCTTGTAGCCGTGCAGGTCGGTGGAGCGCATCAGAATGGCGTCGGCCTCCTCGGTGGTGCTTACAAACTCGTAGCCCTCGCCAAACTCGACTTTGCCGTCCTTGGTGATGTCGTCGATGGTTTTGATCTTGCGCATGAAAAACTCCTTAGCAGGTTTGGTTTAAACAGGTGGTTTGAAGTGGCTGGTCGGCCCGCGGGTTGCGGGCTAGTTAGATCGCGGGCTCAAACTATGCTGCGCTTCGAAGTCCTTCATGTACGAGGCCAGTGCCTGCACGTCTTCCATGGTCACGGCGTTGTAGACGCTTGCGCGCATGCCGCCCACCAGGCGATGGCCCTTGACGTTTTGAATCTGGTGCTCGGCCGCGCCTGCGACAAAGGCCGCGTCGAGTTCGGTGTCGCCGGAGCGGAAGGTAACGTTGGCGATGGAGTGGCTGTCGGCCTGCGTGGTGCCATGGAACAGCTCGCTGTGCTCGAGCAGGTCATAGAGCAGGTTGGCCTTGGCCCAGTTGCGTTCGGCCATGGCGGCAAGTCCGCCGGTCTCCTCGACCCAGTGGAACACCTTGCCGCATACGTAGATGCCAAAGGTGTTGGGCGTGTTGAGCATGGAGCCCTTGGCGGCCTGGGTCTTAAGGTCCATGTACTGCGGCGTCTGCGCAAAGGCGGGGCCATCTGTGATGAGGTCGTCGCGCACGATGACCACGGTCACGCCCGCGGCGCCGGCGTTTTTCTGCGCGCCGGCGTAGATGAGTCCGTAGCGTTCGACGTCGAGCGGCTGCGACAAAAAGCAGCTCGAGACATCGGCGACCAGCGGTACGTCGCCACAGTTGGGCAGCTCGTGGTACATGGTGCCAAAGATGGTGTTGTTCTGGCAGATGTAGACGTAGTCGAGCCCGTCGCCTGCGGCCTCGGCGGCAATGCGCGCGTTGATGTCGGCCATGTTGGGAATGCGGTCGAAATTGGTGTCTTCGGAGCTCGCGAGCAGCACGGCCTCGCCGTACTTGGCGGCCTCCTTGTATGCCTTGTTGGCAAAGTTGCCGGTCACGATGTAGCCGGCGCGGCCGCGGCGCATGAGGTTCATGGGGATGCCCGCAAACTGCAGTGTGGCGCCGCCCTGCAAAAACAGGACGCGGTAGTTGTCGGGGATGCTCAGCAGGCGACGCAGGGTTACCTCGGCGTCGTCGATGATCTGCTGGTACATGCTAGATCGATGGCTCATCTCGAGCACGGACATGCCGCAACCGCGGTAGTCCATCATCTCGTCGGCGATCTCGGCGAGCACGCTTGTAGGCAGTGCGGCCGGGCCAGCTGAGAAGTTGTGCACACGTGCCATCTTCTAGTTCCCCCTCATAGTCGTTTGGACGTTCGGGATACTTTAGCACAGTGGAGCGCCAGGCGCGACCGCATCACGGTAAAACTCGAGTGCGCCGCTATGATTTACAGGATGGTTACATGGGGGAGGGGTGACCTTACTCCTCAGGCAAATCCAAATCTGCGAGCGAAGACATGAGGTTCTCTAGGCGCTTGATCTCTTCGTCCTAAATTAGCTACCTCCTAGTCACTACGATGCTAGCGTGGCGATGACGACTTCGTCGCCGGCGTATATTAGGGTGTTGCCGTCGGGGATGATCGTTTGGCCTTCGCGCTTGAGCATCACCACAATAAACGGATGTTTGCCTTGCGGCACATCGCACAGGCGCTGGCCGGCCAGGCGACCGTGGGGAGTCACGGTGACCTCGCGCAGCGTAACTTCGGTACGCTCTTCGAACGTCGGCGCGGCCATCACCAGCAGATCGCCTTCCTGGATCACGGTGTCGCCATTGGGCAGTACCGGGTGCGCCCCGTCGCGCAGCACCAGGACCACGAGCATATTTGTGGCGCTGCCAATGTCCGCGAGCGAGCGTCCGGCAAACGGATGTCCAGCGCCCACCTTGAGCTTTACAAACGACATGCCGTCCTCGTCGCGGTAGTCGTTAAAGGTGCGGCGCACGTCGCCGGTCGCATCGATCATATCGAGCTTCTTCGCCACCGCCGGCAGCAGCGAGCCCTGCACCACAATGCTCGACACGGCAATCACAAACACCAGGTCAAACAGGTCGTGACCGCCGGGAACGCCGGCCACCACGGCAAAGAGGCTAAATACGACCGAAGCTGCGCCGCGCAGGCCCGCCCAGCTTACAAGCGCGACCTGGCGGGGGTTCGTCTTAAAGGGCGCCAGGAGCACGCCGACGGCGATGGGACGGCTCACGAAGAGCATAAACGCCATGAGCGCCAGGCCCGGCAGCAGCATTTGCGGCAGGCGCGCGGGCGTGACGAGCAGGCCCAGCAAAAAGAAGATGGTCATCTCGGCCATCTCGGTGAGGGTGTCAAAAAAGTGCGCCATCTCGACCTTGCCGGTGATGTCGCTCGCACCCAGCACAATGCCGGCCAGGTATACAGCCAAAAAGCCGTTGCCGCCCAGGTAGCTCGGCAGCGCGTAGGCGACGATGGCCACGGCGAACAAAAAGATGGTCTGCGCGTCCTTGGCCGTTGCGTGCGCGCGTTCAATCAGGCGGCCCGCCGCCCAGCCGATGGCAAGGCCCAGGCCCACGCCCAGGATAATCTGCTTGGTCAGCAGTGCGGGAATGTTGATGTCGCCGCCGGCCGCGAGTGTGGCGAGCACGGCGGTGAGCATGTAGGCGACGGGGTCGTTGGAGCCCGATTCGACCTCGAGCAGCGAGTCGGTGCCACCTCTCAGCGACAGGCTGTGCTCACGCAGTACGCTAAAGACGCTCGCCGCGTCGGTGGATGCCACGACCGATCCCAGCAGCAGGCCACCGATCCAGTCGA
>DBEWTR010000107.1:0-1772 GCA_048205775.1 Collinsella sp.
GCAAGCCCCAATTTTCAAGAATTTTGAAAAGAGTTTTTCGAGCGCGTTTCGAGCAATTCCCACCGGTTCCATAGGAGTAAACTTGCCCCACTGCAAATCCTCGAAAGGACCGGCATGAAAGAACTCTCCAACCGCACGGCAACATTTACCGATTCGGTCATCCGCCGCATGACACGCATCTCCAATAAGTACGATGCCGTCAATCTCTCGCAGGGCTTCCCCGACTTCGATCCTCCGGCGCAGCTGCTCAACAGCCTGAGCACCATCGCCGCCGACCCCAAGCCGCTCTACCACCAGTACTCCATTACCTGGGGCTCCCAGGCCATGCGCGAGGCGCTCGCCGCCAAACAGGAGCACTTTATGGGCATGCCGATCGACCCCAACCAGAATATCGTGGTCACCTGCGGCTCCACCGAGGCCATGATGGCCGCCATGATGACGGTTACGAACCCCGGAGACAAGGTCGTCATCTTCTCGCCGTTCTACGAGAACTACGGCGCTGACACCATTCTCTCGGGTGCCGAGCCCATCTATGTGCCGCTCAACCCGCCCACATTCGACTTTGACCGCGAGGCGCTCGAGGCTGCCTTCCGCGACAACGACCCCAAGGCCATCGTCCTGTGCAACCCTTCCAACCCCTGCGGCAAGGTCTTTACGCGCGAAGAGCTCACCTTTATCGCCGACCTGTGCAAAAAGTACGACGCGTACTGCATCACCGACGAAGTCTACGAGCACATCGTCTACGCGCCCCATGAGCACGTCTACATGGCCACGCTGCCCGGCATGTTCGAGCGAACCATCAGCTGCAGCTCGCTGTCTAAGACGTACTCCATCACCGGCTGGCGTCTGGGCTACACCATCGCCCCGGCCCAGATCACCGAGCGCATCAAGAAGGTCCACGACTTTCTCACCGTGGGTGCCGCCGCTCCCCTGCAGGAAGCCGTTGTCACCGCCCTCAACTTCGACGACAGCTATTACGATGAGGTCCTCGACCTCTACACCGCCAAACGCGACCTGTTCTGCCAGGGGCTCGATAGCATCGGTCTTGAGCATAACGTGCCGCAGGGCGCCTACTACGTCATGATGGACATCTCTGAGTTTGGCTATGACAGCGACCTCGAATTCTGCGAGGACCTCGCATCCAAGGTGGGCGTGGGCGCCGTGCCCGGCTCGAGCTTCTTCCGCGAGCCCGTCAACCATCTGATTCGTTTCCACTTTGCCAAGCGGGACGAGACGCTTAACGCGGCACTGGAGAACCTCAAGTCGCTACGTGATAAAATCAAGCCGCGCGGGTAAGGACAGCCCGGCAACTAAAGCAACCAAAGAAGCCTCGCACCGCCCGCCACGTTGCGAGGCTTCTTTTTATAGCGCTTTCTTAAATGGTTTAGAGCCCTATACTTTAGTCACGGAGCAACTCGTCCCAGAGAGAGGAATACTATGGCAGAACAGCAGCTTATCGGAGCGCTCGAGGCCGGCGGCACCAAGATGGTCTGCGCCACGGGCTATGCAGACGGTACGGTCCTGGAGCGTGAGCAGATCGCGACCACGACCCCGCAGGAGACCGTTGAGGCCGTCAACGCATGGTTTGCGAACAAGGGCATCGCCGCGCTGGGCATCGGCGCATTTGGCCCCACCGCAGTCAACCCCGCTTCGCCCCAATACGGCAAGATCCTGGAGACACCCAAAACGGCATGGCGCTACTTTGACCTGCTGGGCACTATCCAAAACGAGCTCAATATTCCCTGCGGCTACGACACCGACGTCAACGTCGC
>DBEWTR010000112.1:0-2600 GCA_048205775.1 Collinsella sp.
TGGTCGCGGCGGCAAAGGCGGCGTCATATTCGTTTGCATATGCTCGCCCAATGCGGGCATCCAGAATGCTTTTCTTATCGCCGTCTTCAGCGTGGTGGTTTGTCATAGCTTCTCCAATCGGTTGATGTTCGTGCTGTTTGTTGATGTGTTGGTTGTCGTGAGTGATGTGCTTGCCGTGGGTGATGTGCTGACGTTGGGGTGCTATGCGGTTTTCAATGAGCCCGTGAGGCAGTTGCTGCAGGGGCGGGATGGAACGGCCCATGCAAGGCGGAAGGCATCGTGCTCAAAATCGAGACAGCAATGCCCTGGGTGCCTCACATGTGGCAGTTACCTCATTAAGTTGTCATTGCGTTTGGGGTTGTACTTTGCCGATCTTCTTTCTCTTACACGCTAAAAACTGAAACTTCATATGCTCGATCTACTTAAAACCGCAACGGCGGTCTTTTATCAACTTATATGTCGGAACGTGTCTTTGCAAGTACTTTTTTGCGTTTGTTTCAAATGGGGTGGTTTTGCAACCGTCATACGCGCGCTGTGCGAACGTGCCCCGGCTCGGATAAGATAGTGCGCGATAAAAACGATGCAAGGAGGCACATATGGCAATTAAAGCCATCGCAATGGATATCGACGGTACGCTTACCAACGATCAGAAGGTGATCAGCCCGCGTACGCGCGAGAAGCTGCTCGCGGCGCAGGAATCGGGTATTAAGCTCATCTTGGCTTCGGGCCGTCCCGCATGGGGGCTACATGCTCTGGCACAGGAGCTCGACCTCCAAAACCATGACGGTCTGCTAGTCGCTTTCAATGGCGCGCATGTGGTCGACGCTCAGACCGATGAGGTCCTTTTTGACCAGGCCATGCCGGCTGACGAGCTGCACCGTCTGATTGATCATCTGCAAAACTATGATGTGATCCCCATGATCTCGCTCGGTCGCGACTTGCATGTCGAGGACTCGTACCACTGCATGATTACGCTGCCGGATGGCTCGCAGAAGAATATCGTCAAGTATGAGCGCGACGCGTGCGATCTTAAGATTCGCGAGGTGGAGAGCCTGCATGAGGTCGCTGATGCTTATCCCGTGGACAAGCTGCTGACGGCGGGCGATCCGGCCTACCTGCAGGCACATTACGAGGAAATGTACGCGCCCTTTAAGCAGACGCTTTCGGGCATGTTTACGGCCGACTGGTACTTTGAGTACACGGCGCCCGGTATCGACAAAGCCCGTGCGCTCGAGGGTGCTCTGCCCAAGCTCGGCATCGATGCCAGCGAGGTCGTATCGTTTGGCGACGGCCAGAACGACAAGTCCATGATTGAGTGGGCCGGCACCGGTGTTGCCATGGGCAACGCGGTTGACGAGGTTAAGGCCGTGGCCCAGATGGTGACCGCCAATAACAATGAAGACGGTATTGCGGTGGCGCTGGATAAGCTGCTGGGTTAGAATCGCCGATAATGCATGGTTCGGGCGCCTGCTTACAGGCGCCCTTTTGTTAGGGAGGGTGCCGTGTCCGCATTTCCGTTCGACGCCGTTATCTTTGACATGGACGGCGTCATTGTCGATACCGAGTATTACTACCTGGGCGAGACTGCCGCGTTTGCCAAGGAGCTTGGGCTTAACCTGACTCAAGAGGAGTTGAATGGGCAGGTCGGTACCTCGCATCAGTTCTTCCTGCATATGTTGGTCGATTGGTTTGAGCGCGCCGGTAAGGGGCACTTCACTGGCGAGGAAGCGTTGGCCCGTTGGGACGAGTGGGCGCATGAGCGTCCGCGCGACTATCAGGCTTTGATTAACCCGGGCGCCGTGGATACGATTCGAGAGCTGCCGCGCCGCGGCGTTCGCGTGGCGCTTGCCAGCTCGTCTCCCATGGATAGCATCGAGGAAGTGCTCAACGCATGCGGGCTGTCGGATGCCTTTGAGTATGTGGTGAGCGGCGAGCAGTTTAAGGAGAGCAAGCCCGAGCCCGACATCTACCTGCATGCGCTGGACCTGCTGGGGCTGCCCGCGAATCGCTGCTGCTGCGTCGAGGATTCGGTGCCTGGCATCACTGCCGGCAAGCGAGCCGGCCTGACAGTCATTGCCAAGCGCGAGGAGCGCTTTGGCTTTAGCCAGGATGCCGCGGACAAGATTATCGACCAGCTGCCGGAGCTGCTCACGCTTTCTTAGGAGCGCGGTAGTTGCGCGTTTTTCGGGTCTGATGAGTAAATACCCGACATTTTGGTGCGGCACCTAGCATACTTTAAGCTAATGCGGGCTTAAGGACTTGTTGAATGCCCTTAAGCCTGTTTTAGACTTAATCGTGCTTGGAGAGGGTATATGCCACCGACTGAAGGGCTAACTGACGGTAAAGCAGCGATACCGCTGTACCAACAGGTTATTGATATCATCAAAAACGAAATCAACTCCGGCGCCTACAAGGCGGGCGCGCGGATACCCAACGAATTCGAATTGGCTGAGAGCTATAAAGTTGGCCGCGTTACCGTGCGACGCGCTATTGAGGAGCTCGTCCAGCAGGGCTATCTAACGAAGCGGCAGGGGAAAGGCACGTTTGTCAATGCCCCCAAGCTTAAGCGCAAGATTCGCCAGAAGGATGACGTCCAGAGT
>DBEWTR010000120.1:0-2592 GCA_048205775.1 Collinsella sp.
TCGACGCGACGTTTAAGTTTTCGCAGCTGGGCCTGCGCTGCATGACGAGTACCATTAGCGAGACATCAATCGGCTTTGCGCTCACGTTGCGCCCGGGTGACGTCATCGTGCTAATCTCAAACTCCGGCAAATCGCGCCGACTGAATCGCATGGCAAAAGCGGCTCGCGACTGCGGCGCAACCGTAGTCGTCATCAGCAGCGACAGCAAATCCCCACTCGCGCGCCTGGCAGACTACACTTTTAATACCGTCAACCACGAAGCGCTACTGACGACGGGCGACTTTGCCTTCTCCAAGATCAGCGCCACGATGATCATCGAAGTCATCTACAACTTCCTGCTGCCCGAGATCGAAGATGCTCGCGAGCATATCAGCTACTACGAGGAGCTCATCCAGCCGGATAAGGTCGTTGAGTAAAACGCGTAGTGGGACAATAATTTCAGTCTATTTTGTCCCACCAACACCACTGATACGACCTAACCTCGAGCTTCTTCGAGCATCTGCTTTGCGTGGGCCAAGCTTGCCTCAGACTGATCGCCGCTCAACATGCGGGCGATCTCGGCGGTACGCGCTTCGCCGGTTACCTCATCCAAATGCGTTTGGGGAACATCGCCCGGTTCCTTGCTGACGACATAATGCTTGTCAGCCATGACGGCGACCTGCGCCAAATGGGTTACGACAATCACCTGATGCGTAGCGGCGAGATCTGCCAGCACGCCCGCGAGTGCACGCGCCGTGGAGCCACCGACACCAGCATCGACCTCGTCAAACACCAGTGTATCGACACCGTCCGCGTTACCGAGGACAACCTTGCTCGCCAGCATGACGCGGCTGAGCTCACCGCCCGACGCAATTCGACGCAAGGGGCGCGGCGTCAAACCGGCACCGCTGCGGTATAGCAGCTCGTAGCTCGAAGGACCAACGGGCGTCCACTCAGCACGGGGAAGATCACGCGACTCCCAGACGAGCTCGGCACTACCCATCTCCAGGCGAGCCATCTGGCGGCCCACCTCGTGACAGAAGCGCGGGGCCGCCGTATTGCGAGCGCGCTTAAGCGCCTTGGCGGCAGCAAACAGTTCGCGCTCCGCCGCGCCAAGCGCTTCACGCGCCTTTTTGATCTGTTCATCGCCATCATCAACCAGGGACAGCAGCTCTTGCGAGCGATCGCGCATGGCAAAAACATCGTCCATAGTGGGACCCCACTGACGCAACAGACCCTTGAGGTCGGAATACCGCTCACGCATGCGAGCGAGCTCGCGCGGGTCGAAGGCGATGCCATCGCGATAGGCACGAAGCTCGTTCGCGCAATCCTCAAGGGAGATACAGGCATCCGAAAGTGCATCGGCGATGTCACCCAGCTTGCGATCGACGGTCGCCATGCGTGAAAGCTCGGCCACGGCGCCATTCACGGCATCGAGCGCTCCCCCTTCGGCGGCAAGCGATGCATGGGCATCGTTAGCCGTGGCAACCAGTACCTCGGCATGTTCGGAGCGCGGCAGCAGTTCCTCGAGTTCCTCATACTCGCCCGGCTTGGGGTCGACCTCGCCGATGCGCTCGAGCGCAAAGCGCGCCTCCTCGACGAGGCTCCCCTGCGCACGCGAGGCCTCTTCGACACGTCGAACCTCCTTAGCGGCAGCCCGCGAAGCCTTAAAGCAGGCGCGGTACGCATCCAGCGCCTCGAGCGCAGAGCGTCCCGCCCACGCATCGACCATCGCAACGTGATGCGCCGGATCGAGTAAGCGCTGGTGCTCGTGCTGGCCGCACAGATCCATCATCACGCCGACGCGCTCCGAAAGCTCGCGCACGCTGGCGATGCGGCCGTCAATCTTGACGCGGCTGCGGCCCTCGGCGGAAAGGCTGCGCTGGACCGTGAAGCCTTCCGTGTCGTGCGGGCCGTCAAACAGGCGCGCCTCGACGCTCGCCAGCGCCTCGCCCTCGCGCACCGTCGACGAATCCGCGCGCTCACCCAAAATAAGCTTGAGGGCCGAGAGCAGCGCGGTCTTGCCGGCGCCGGTCTCGCCGGTCAGGACAGTCAGGCCGGCACTCGGCACCAGCGTCGCCTCGCGAATGAGTGCAATGTTAGAAACCTGCAGCTCATCGATCATGGCGGACTCCGTAGAATACGCGGCTCACCGAGTTGTAAAAACTCTCGGGGCCGTAGTCGAGCAGCAGCACATCGCCGGGGCCTCGGCGCACGGCCACGCTCTCGACCGTGCCATCGCAGGTAATAAACTGTCCATCGATGGCGATCGCCGGCACGCTCGGGCGATCATCGGACATAAAGATTTCGACGACATCACTCGGCGAGGTCAAAAAGGCACGGGCCTGAATGGTGTGCGGCGCAATGGGTACGCAGACCATGCCCGTATAGTCGGGGCTCACGATGGGGCCACCGGCACTGAGTGCGTAACCCGTAGAACCAGTCGCCGTGGACACGACCACGCCGTCGCCACGCAGTCGATCGATATGGTGGCCCGACACCGTGATGTCGAACTCGACCATATCGGACAGCGGACCGCGGGTAAGCGCCATGTCGTTGAGGGCGAAGGTGCGCACGACATCCTTCGTACCGTCTTCGCGCACGGACACGATA
>DBEWTR010000158.1:0-4897 GCA_048205775.1 Collinsella sp.
GTCCAGGCCGCCCACGGCGAGCATCTGCTTGGCCGCCGGGGTGATGGCAAGCGTCATGCGCTCCTTGGCCAGACGCGCGCGGACGTCGGCAAGCTGAATGTCGACGATCTTCTCGATCTGCGCCATGCCGAGCGGATGGAACACCACGATGTCGTCGATACGGTTGAGGAACTCGGGGCGGAAGGTCTGAGCCATGGCAGCGTCGACCTGATGGCGCATCTCCTCCTCGTCCTTACCGGACAGATCGGCGATGGCTTTGGAGCCCACGTTGGACGTCATGATGATAATCGTGTTCTTGAAGGACACCTGGCGACCCTGGCCATCGGTCAGACGGCCGTCGTCGAGCACCTGCAACAGCACGTTAAAGACATCCGGATGGGCCTTCTCCATCTCGTCGAGCAAGATCACGGAGTAGGGACGACGGCGCACGGCCTCGGTGAGCTGGCCGCCCTCGTCGTAACCCACGTATCCCGGGGGCGCACCGATCAGACGCTGGACGCTGAACTTCTCCATGTACTCGGACATATCGATACGCACGAGCGCGCGCTCGTCGTCGAACAGGCACTCGGCAAGCGCCTTGGCGAGCTCGGTCTTGCCCACGCCAGTGGGGCCCAGGAAGAAGAAGCTGCCGATGGGCTTGTCCGGATCGGAGAGGCCCGCACGGCTGCGACGCACAGCCGCGGCGACGGCGGAGACGGCCTCGTCCTGACCGATGACGCGCTTATGCAGCTCGCCCTCCAGGCCCTTCAGCTTGTCGAGCTCGCCCTGCATCATCCTGGACACGGGCACGCCGGTCCAGGCACTCACGACCTCGGCGATCTCGTCGGAGGTCACCTGCTCGTTGAGGCCCTCGCCGTCCTGCTGCTTTTGTGCCTCGAGCGCAGCCTCGGAATCCTGAATCTGCTGCTGCAGGCCCGGAATCACGGAGAAGCGCAGCTCGGACGCACGGCCCAGGTCGCCGTTGCGCGTTGCACGCTCCTCTTCGCTCTTGGCCTCGTCAAGCTGGCCCTTAAGCTCCTGCACGTGGTCGATGGCGTTCTTTTGGTTGAGCCAGCCGGCCTTTTGCACGTTGAGCTTTTCCTGGACCTCGGCGATCTCCTGACGTAGGGCCTCCAGACGCTCCTTGGAGGCGTCATCGGTCTCCTTCATGAGTGCCTGCTCCTCGATCTGCAGCTGGGTGAGCTGACGCGTGGTGGCGTCGATCTCGACCGGCATGCTGTCGAGCTCCATGCGCAGGCGGCTTGCGGCCTCATCGACCAGGTCGATGGCCTTGTCGGGCAGGAAACGGTCGGCGATGTAGCGATCGGAGAGGTCGGCAGCCGCCACGAGCGCGCTATCGGTGATATGCACGCCGTGGAAGATCTCATACTTCTCCTTGAGGCCACGCAGGATCGAGATGGTGTCCTCGACGGTAGGCTCGCTCACCATAACGGTCTGGAAACGACGCGCGAGCGCCGCGTCCTTCTCGATGTACTTGCGGTACTCGTCAAGCGTGGTCGCGCCGATCGCGTGCAGGTCGCCACGGGCGAGTGCGGGCTTCAGGATGTTGCCGGCGTCCATGGAGCCCTCGGTGGCACCCGCGCCCACGATGGTGTGGAGCTCATCGATGAACAGGATGACCTTGCCCTCGGACTTCTGTACCTCCTTGAGCACGGCCTTCAAGCGGTCCTCGAACTCACCACGGTACTTGGCACCGGCGACCAGCGCGCTCATGTCGAGCTCGATGAGGTCGCGGTCGCGCAGCGTGCTCGGCACGTCGCCGGCCACGATACGCTGGGCGATGCCCTCGACGATGGCCGTCTTGCCGACGCCCGGCTCACCGATGAGCACGGGGTTGTTCTTGGTGCGACGGGACAGGACCTGGATGGTACGACGAATCTCGTCGGTACGGCCGATGACCGGGTCGAGCTTGCCGGCGCGGGCAAGGTCGCAGATATTGCGGCCGTACTGTTCCAGTGCCTCAAACTGGGTCTTGTCCTCGGCAGACGTCACGCGGTCATCGCCACGCAGCTCCTCGTAGACCTGCTCGATGCGCTCCTTGGTCACGCCGGCATCGCGCAGCACGCGGCCGGCCTCGCCCTTGTCCTCGGCAAGTGCCATGAGCAGATGCTCGGTCACCACAAAGCTGTCGCCCATCTTGGTGGCCTTCTTTTCGGCCTTTTCGATGACGCGGACGAGCTCGTTGGACAGGCCCATCTGCTGGCCCTCGCCCGAAACCTTGGGCGCGTGGTCGATGGCATCTTGTGTGGAGCGTGCGAGCTGGGCCGGGTCGGCACCGATGCGCTCGATGATCACGGAGATATTGCGCTCGCCGGCACCAAGCAGGGCGGACAGCAGGTGAATCGGCTCCACCGCACCGGCCTGCGCGTCGGCAGCCGTGCTCATGGCGGTCTGCAACGCCTCGCGCGACGTCATTGCTAGCTTATCGATTCTCATGGAATCACCTCTCTTGGGGCGGCCGCCCTACGGGGCGGCTTCACGTTGTTCGAGAAGTATTGTTGCCAGCTTTGCTCGATCTTATACACAAATCTAAGTCTCTATATATAAGATTTTCTGAGTGATTGAGAGATAGGGAGCAGGCACGATCGCCCGCTGCGGCCTCGTCCCCTTACTATCTCAATCTGTAACATCTAGCGACTGTTTATGGCTCCAGATGTTACAAATCAAGATGAAATGGCCAACGGCGCCCGTTTGTCTCAATCTGTAACATCTACTCGGCAAATAGAGCTCCATCTGTTACAAATCGAGACGAACAGAAAACACCCGGATCAAAAATCTAAATCTGTAACACCAGGCCCACTTTTAGCGGCCAAGATGTTACAGATCGAGACAGACCGAAAACCACCACAAAGAGGGCAGGCACCTTTGTGGTGGTCGCGGTCTCTACTCCTTCGCCGAACCCGTACTTCCCGATTCGACGGTCCAGGGCATCTCATCCTCGAACAGCCATGTACGGGCAGACCCACTATCGCGTGCAGTCTGCGGGTCAGGCAAGCAGGTCTGTTTATAGGCATCTTGGATACACTGACCCATAAAATCGTTGAGCTCGGTCTGGTCGCCCTCCATGACATAGGCGACATCGCCGTCCATGATGTAGATGCCCGGACCCTCATTGCCCTCGTAGCCCGGATCGTACGAGACATCACATAACTTTGCGCCGTTTGCAGTGTCCAGCTCGATGGAAGAGTGGCATCCGCCAACCATGTCGTTCGCTTTTGCCCGATAGGACGCATATCCGTACCAACGCTTAAATGTTTTGCCCTTGAGTAGCTCGGACGCCCTATCGATCAGGCTTGTATCCGTGGTATAGCGCATGGCCCCAAGCTGAATACGCGGATAATTGCTAATACCCAGCACAGCCGGCTGCTCATCAAAATCAACGGTAATGGTCTCAGGCTTGTCGTCGCCGGTCAGAAGTTCGACAGATTGAATCACAGGCTTGACCACCGGCTCCGTCACCGCAGCAGGCAGAAACGCCATGCCGACAGCGCCCATGCCAACCACGGTGATCGCAAGCGCCAAAACAATCAATCCAATACGGGCAAAACGGCTCACGGCAAAACACCCCACAATGCAAACCTTCGCCACCTGCACTAATGATACCGCCAGCTAACACTATTACCAAAAGAAGCCGCGCGCTCCTCACCACCACAAAGGGGACAGGCACCTTTGTGGTGGTTTTCGACGCTAACGGTCGACCATCTCGCGCCATGAGATTAAACTTGAATTGTTCTCTGAACATATCCATTTCTGCCTATCCTCAACAGATCTTTGTCTCGAGGAGCGCATATGAAGCCGTCTCATTCCACCGGTCGCAACGTCATCGCCATTCTCGCCATACCCATCGTGATGCTCTTCCTTATCGTCATCACGCCCTTTTCTTTTGGTATCGCCTCGCCCTTCGATCTTTGCGGGATGATCGACGCCGGCTCGCGTGCCACCTCGCTCTCCTTTGTCTGCCGTGGCGTGTTCTACGAATATGCAATTCCCACCGGAAGTTGGCAGTCCAAGTTACCGTTGCTCGGCAAGGTCGACGGATGCTCCCCCTATTTCTGCCTTGAACCTCAGGCGCTAAACTATCTGATCGACGACCAGCCACTCGACTCCATCACCCTCGCCTACGACTACGCACCAAACACCGATGAGCGCCACATGAACCAAGTCCTCGACAAGCTGCTTGGACAGTGCGGGCTCACCGCGGAAGCCGGTCGAACCATCTATAGCAACCGGAAATTAAAGCGAACAGAACTCCGCCGTGTCGGAAAAATCAAAGGGCGAAACGGGGCCGCCTACTGGGATGCCTGGGCAACACGCGACAAGGGCGAATTCGGACACAGCACCTATATGGTCACTGTCTACACCAAAGACGGAATTAAGGACAATGTTGACGATTTCGCGTCATCCAAACTCGGCATCCCCAAAACAACCAAGCCCGCCAGCCCAGATGAAATCCTGTAGAGACGCTCATTAGAATGTCGTTCAGCGAGCACGGCAGCATCGAGCTCGCCCCCCACCACCACGAAAGGGACAGGCCCCTTTGTGGTGGTTTTCGACTCTGGCACTCGACTGTCTCGATCCGTAACATCTAGCGGCCCTTTTCGATCTTAGATGTTACAGATTGAGATGAAATGATCAGCGGCGATCGTTTGTCTCAATCTGTAACAACCGCTCGTCAAATAGGGGCCCAGATGTTACAGGTCGAGACAAACGGGACCACCACAAAGGTGCACTGTCCCCTTTGTGGTGGTTTTCGACAAAAAGAAGCCGCCCCATTAAGAGAGGCGGCATCAAGCAAGTCTATTTACTAGCGTCCCTCAAGACCCAACGAGAACGCAGAAATGTAGCCCGGGGCTTACCCTTTCCCGAACGCGACCCTCGCGAAGCGCGTGAGCGGGCG
>DBEWTR010000159.1:0-4323 GCA_048205775.1 Collinsella sp.
GCGACAGCAGCGTCAACAACGTCAGCAGCGCCAGGCAAACGGCAATGCGCCCAAGCAGCCCCCCACGCACGCTCGAGGCAATCGCGGCCCCGCACGCAAACCCGCCAAGAACAATAAGTCAGGCAAAAAGACGACGCTCTATGTCGTCCTGGGTCTTATCGTCATTGTCTATATCGTAGGCGTCGTAGCGTTTTCGCAGGTAGCCTACCCCAACACCACCATCGCCGGCGTCGACGTCTCGTTCTCCAACGCTTCGTCTGCCGCCACCAAGGTCAACTCGGCATGGAAGCACTATAAGCTCACCGTGACAGGCGATGACTTTAGCTGGACCTATCAGCCCGAGTCCGATGAGCCCATCGTCGACGGCGAAGCTGCCGCAAAAGAGATCATCAGCCACAACGAAGCCTTTATTTGGCCGGTCCGCCTTGTGGAATCTTTAAGCGGTAAGACCAAAACAACTGCTACCTCCAACGAAGTCGATCTTGAACAAGACGTCGACCTGTCCATGCTCTCCGACACCTTTGACCAAAAGAAGTTTGAGAAGGATCTGGGCACCGCCATCGACGAGTTTAACGAGGGGCGTTCGGGCACGTTCGAGGCCAATAGCTCCTATGACGAGCAGGCCGGCAAGTTTACCGTCGAGAAGGCGCGCTCCAACGAAAAAATCAACCGCGAGCATGTCATTAAGTATGCCGAGCTCGAGCTTGCCTCGCTGGCCGAGACCGTAGATCTTTCCAAGCTCGGCAACGATGCCTATGAGCCACTCAATGGAACGCTGACAGATGATCAGATTCAGGACGCATGTGATGCCGCCAACAACTTCCTGGGCGTCAACGTGACCCTCAAGCTCAACGGCGAGGATGCCGGCAAGGTCGACGGCAGCTCCGTGTTGCAGTGGATCAGCTTTGCCGATCCGGCCAACCCCACGCTCGATACGTCGCAGATCAGTAGCTGGGCAGCCGAGCTCGCCAACGGCTTTAATACCGTGGGCTCCACTCGCTGGTGGACGCGCGCCGATGGCAAGCAGTGCGCCGTCGAAGGCGGCGACTTTGGTTGGTCCATCGACAGCAGCTCGATCGCCAAGCAGGTCGAGGACGCCATTAACAACAAGCAGACCGGCGATATCGAGATCAAGTACTCCCAGAAGGCTGACACCTTTACCGCAAAGGGAGAGCCCGACTGGAAGGCGTATATCGACGTCGACCTGTCCGAGCAGCACGCGCGCTACTACGACGAGAGCGGCAATATCGTGTGGGAGGCCAACTTTATTTCCGGCAAACCGGGCGAAGACGCCACCCCCGAGGGCGTGTGGCAGATCAACAGCAACGACGGTGGCAGCACCCTGATCGGAGCCAAGGACCCCGAGACCGGTAAGCCCAAATACGAGAGCCCGGTGAGCTACTGGATGCCGTTCGAGGGCAATATGATCGGCTTCCACGACGCTACATGGCAAAACGACAAGAGCTTCGATAACGCCGAGTCGTACAAGTGGTGCGGCAGCCACGGTTGCATCAACCTGCGCCTGGCAGACGCCAAGGCACTTCACGACTGCATCAAAGTCGGCCTGTGCGTGGTTGTCCACTCGTAGTGCAACGCGCGCATTCCTACAACGTGGAACCGCTGCGACCAATCTAACAGTTCCGAAAGAAACCGTCCTATGCGTCCGCCCCAACCGGTGGGCGCATATAATGTTCGAGGTTCTTTCTATAAAGGAGACGCTATGCCGAATGTCCCCACGATCACCCCAGGCCCAGATGATACCGAGCGCACGCCCGAAGGTGCCACCGAAACGATTCCTCTGATTACAAACGCGCACACCGACAAGCAGAGCGGACGCACGAACGATACGGTCGAGATGTCCGATGAAGAGGCATATACCAAGCTCAAAGCAAAACGTGCCGAACGTCGACGCAAAAAGCTGATTCGACGCAGTATTGCCGCCGGCGTCGTAGGTGCCATCGCGCTCATTGCCATTGTCGCAACCCTGGTCATCAATGCGCAGCCTCAGGGCACTAGCGGGCCTGTGACCGACATGGTGACCGAGGGCACGTTTACCACAACGGTCGAGGCGAAAGGCCAGCTCAAACCCATTTCGTCCTCAGTGGTCTCCCCTTCTGTCGACGGCACGGTCGATTCCATCAACGTGCAGGCAGGCCAATCCGTCAACGAGGGCGACGTGCTTATGACCATTAAAAACGACGAGCTCGATCGCAACGTTGCCGAGGCGCAGCGTGCAGTTGCAGCCGCTCAGGAAGACCTCGCCAACGCGCAGAAAGCCGCAGCTGCCGCGCAGGCCACCCCAACGACGGACGTCGAGGGAGCTACCGCAGCGGCTGGCGTCTCCGCCGCATCAGCGGACACGAACGCCGTATCGGCCGCGCAGCGCAGCCTCGCATCAGCCCAGGCAAACCTCGACCAGGCGAACGCCAAGGCCTCCAGTCGCACGGTCACGGCCCCGAGCTCGGGTAGCATCGTGGAGCTCAATGCCAAAGTGGGCGCCACGGTTACAGGCGGCATGATCATGGGCGAAAGCGATACGAGCGGCGGCAAGCAGTGCATGCAGATCGCCGACCTGTCCAAGATGAAGGTGACCGTGCAGGTGGGCGAAAAGGACATCGCCAAGATCGCCGTTGGGCAGAGCGCCAACGTCACGTATCCCGCGTTTCCCGATATCGTGAGCCAGGGCACCGTCACGGCTATCGCGTCGGTGGCAAACTCCGACGCCGCCAACGGTGGCGGCGGCAGCGTAACCTTTAACGTCGACATTCTCATCGAGGCGCCCGACGCGCGCCTGAAGCCGGGCATGACGGCCGAGGTATCGGTGGTGACCGAGCAGCTCGACGACGTGGTGATGGTGCCGACGATGGCGCTCATGACCGAAGACGGCGAACACTATTACGTCAACGTGGCAACCGATGACGAGGGCAAGCAAACCCATCGCGTGAAGGTGACCGTCGTAACGCAAAACGACAACGAAGCCGCAGTCGGCAAGACACAGGTCAAGCGCGACGACCAGGGCAACGAGATCAACCCCAACGTGCCGGTTACCAAGCTGCGCGATGGCGACACCCTCGTCATGGATACCGGAGCGGACGCAACGGCTGACGGGGGCTACGGCGCGGATTCGGGCAGTATGTCTGCCGACGAGGGCATGTAATGCGTCCCGTTATCGACATCCGCAACGTGCACCGCATCTTTGAGAGCGAGGCAGGTTGCGCCCACATCCTTCACAACGTGAGCCTGGCGGTAGATCCCGGCGAGTTCGTCGCCATTACCGGCCCCTCGGGCTCGGGCAAATCAACGCTCATGAACATCCTAGGCTGCCTGGATAAGCCGACGGCGGGCGACTACTACCTGCAAGGGCTCAACGTGGCCGAGCTTGACGATGACGAGCTCACCGAAGTTCGTGCCCTGAGCATTGGCTTTGTCTTTCAGAGCTTCAACCTGCTGCCGCGCCTGTCGGTTATCGAAAACGTCATGCTGCCGCTGGCCTACACCAATGTGCCCCGTAGCCAGCGCGAAATGCGCGCCGTGCACGCGCTACAGGCCGTCACGCTGCCGGTCGACCACTGGGACCACCGCATATCAGAGCTCTCGGGCGGACAGATGCAGCGCGTCGCCATCGCGCGCGCTCTCGTCAATGACCCGCCCATCATCCTGGCCGATGAGCCAACGGGAAACCTGGACTCCGCCACTGGGGCGCTTGTAATGGAGACCTTCCATAAGCTCCAGAAGCGCGGCAAAACCATCGTTCTTATCACACACGACCCCGGCATCGCCGCCGAGGCCGACCGTGCCGTGACCATACGCGACGGTCGCATTCACGACGGCGCGTATATTCCACATGCACCGCGGACCCTGCGCAGCGCCGTAGATAGCCTGCCCATGATTTCCGCCTCCGCCAACCCGCCGAAAGGAGCGATGGCATGAGCGCCCGCGATCTCATCCAGGAAGCCCTTCACTCGCTCGAGGCCAACAAGGGGCGCAGCCTGCTCACCATCCTGGGCATCGTCATTGGCATTGCTTCGGTTATCGCCATGACTTCGCTCATCGGCGGCATCCAAAACAGCCTGGTCAACAGTCTGGGCCTCAATGCGGCACGCATGGTGCAAATCTATTCGTCGCAAGAACTCACCGAGTCGGACATCGAGAAGCTTCAAAAACTGGTGCCGCAGATAGAGCAGATCGGAATTGTCGACAGCGCGTACACCGAGTACAAGACCGGCGATAAAAGCTATACCGTCATGGCGCAGGGCGTCGATAGCGACATGCTCGACGCGGTGGGGGCCGGCAAGCTCGTTGCGGGGCGTACCTATTCCCAGG
>DBEWTR010000163.1:0-2249 GCA_048205775.1 Collinsella sp.
CGCAGCCAAATACGCTCTGGATCTTGGCCAGCAGCTCGGCAGGCACCTCGTAGCGACCGGTCTGGGCAAGCTGCTCCATAAGGCCGGCAACGAGCTCGCAGTCGCCGTCGGACAGGAAGTAGAGCATGCGCTCCAGATTAGAGCTAATAAGGATGTCCATCGACGGCGAAATGGTCGTGAAGAACGGACGGTTGCGGTCGTAGACGCCGGTGGTCAGGAAGTCAGCGAGCACGTTGTTCTTGTCGCTGGCCACGACGAGTTTGGCGACGGGCAGACCCATGCGCTTGGCGTAGTAGCCGGCCAGGATATCGCCAAAGTTGCCGGTCGGTACGCAGAACTCCACGGCATCGCCGGCCTCGATGGCGCCGGCGCGCAGCAGCTGCGCATAGGCGGCAAAGTAGTAGACGACCTGCGGCACCAGGCGGCCGACGTTGATGGAGTTGGCGCTCGAAAGCACGGTGCCGGCGGCCTCCAGGCGCTCGGCCAGCTCCTTATCGGCAAAGATGCGCTTGACGGCACTCTGGGCGTCGTCGAAGTTGCCGCGGATGCCGCAGACGGCGACGTTGCCGCCCTCCTGCGTGGACATCTGCAGATTCTGCACGCGGCTGACCTTGCCCTCGGGATAAAAGACGGTGATGCCCGTGCCCGGGGCGTCGGCAAAGCCGGCGAGTGCTGCCTTGCCTGTGTCGCCCGACGTGGCGGTGACGATCATGATGCGCTCGGCGCCGCCGTCCTTGGCGGAAGTGCGGGCCATCAAGCGGGGGAGCATCTGCAGGGCGACGTCCTTGAAGGCGCTCGTGGGACCGCCAAAGAGCTCCATCACATAGGTCTGAGGGGCGTCAGCGCCCGGCGCAGCGTCGAGTTTGACGAGCGGCGTAACCTCTTCACTCGCGAACGTGCCGCGGTATGCCTCGTCGACACACGCCGAAATTTCTTCGGCCGTGTAATCATTCAGTAACATTCCCAACACATCTTGAGCGATTTCAAAGTACGATTTATCTGCAAGCGAGCTGATATCGACCTGCTGGGTGCCGAGCTTGTCCGAGACAAACAAACCCCCGTCGGGAGCGATGCCGGTACGGATTGCCACCTTACTTGAGCACGATAAAGTGCGTCCTCGTGTACTATGATAAGTTCCCATATAACACTGCTCCTCGGATGCCTTGGTCCCAATCGGTGAAACCATGGTATCAGAGCGCGCAAAATAGGTTCGCAGAGGCTTTTTAGAAAGGTAACCTCCAGCCCATGATTAAGATTGCCAAGTTTGGCGGCTCGTCGGTCGCCGACGCCGAACACTTCAAAAAGATCAAGGCCATCGTCGACGCCGACCCTGCCCGCCGTTTTGTGGTGGTTTCCGCCTGCGGCCGCCGCTTTAAGGGCGACACCAAGGTGACCGACCTGCTCTATCTGGTCAATGCGCACGTTAAGTACCACGTGTCGTGTGAGGAGCTGCTCGAGGACATCGGCCAGCGCTATTTTGATATCGCTGATGAGTTGGAGCTCACCTATCCCATCCGTGAGGAGTTCGCGGCCTTTGCCGAGCGCGCCCGCTCGGGCGGCTACTCCACCGAGGAGCTTGTGAGCCGTGGCGAGTACTTTACCGCTCGCCTGATGGCTGAGTACCTGGGCCTACCGTTCCTGGACGCCGCGACGGTTGTGGCGTTCCATCACGACGGTACGCTCAGCATGAATCGCACCTCCGAGCTGGTGCAGGAGTATGGCCAGCAGGGCGGCTTCGTTATGCCTGGCTTCTACGGCGCGACGCGCGAGGGCCAGATCAAGCTGCTCGATCGAGGCGGTGGCGATATCTCGGGCTCGATCTTGGCCAAGTGCCTGGGCGCCGACCTGTACGAGAACTGGACCGACGTCTCGGGCTTCTATTCTGCCGATCCGCGTATTGTTCCCGAGGCTCAGCCCATTGCGCGCGTTACCTACGAGGAGCTGCGCGAGCTTTCGTACATGGGCGCAAGCGTCCTGCACGAGGAGGCCGTGTTCCCCGTGCGCGAGGCGGGTATTCCGCTGGTCATCAAGAACACCAATGCGCCGCAGGACCCCGGTACCATCATTAGCGAGACGGCTGATGAGGGCGAGGCGGAGCCCATCATTACCGGCGTGACCGGCAAGCGCGGCTTTGTCGCCATCAACGTTGCCCGCGACCGCACCAAGCCCCGCGTTGGCTTTATGCGCCGTGCGCTTTCGGTGTTCGAACGCTATGACGTTTCCGTCGAGCACATGCCCACCGGTGTCGA
>DBEWTR010000165.1:0-6443 GCA_048205775.1 Collinsella sp.
GGTCCCCAAGACCGGAGCCACCAACCGCCCCCGTCTTGCGAGTCGTATGTCCCAAGGATGCTATTTGGAGTGTCTTCCGTTAAACCAGCGTCATCGAATAGCTGATATTGAGAGCCTTCTTGCAGCAGATATGCGCAATAACTCATATAGTCATCATTGAAGTCACTGATGGGGGCAAGCTCGACATAGCTTGGAACCCACAGCTTATCCGAGGTCGTTGTGGTCGTTGAGGTCGTCATTAGGTCGGGATCATCATTGAGCTCCGCGCCGATGCCGCCGCCGTAGTAGGAATCGATCGTATATGACACCCAAGGCATCACTGAGTCAGCCTTGTCCACGGAGACAATCTGCTCGCTCAGGTCCGAAGGGAGCTCATTCGAGAAAGAGTCGCTGAGCCAAGAGCGCAAGGAGGTGTTCTCCCAACTTATGCTGGCAGAGCCGTCGTCCTGAATCTTCTGGAATAGGTTATCGAGGTCGGCCCTCTCGAACATGTTTTTCTTGGCGATGTCATCGGCGAAGATGAACGTGATGCCCGCCTTGCCGGAGCCGTCGGACTTGTCGTCATGGTTGAACCCCATGATCATGACCTTGGTCTGTGTTCCATCGGAGAGCGTGACGTCTTTGGTCTGAGTTCCGTCGAGCTTTCCGTCCGCCGTGCAGAGGTGGTACTTCTTGGCGATCCCTATGGCTCCGTTCTGGTCTCCCTTCTTGGAGATGAGCTTGGAAATCTGGGCGATTTCCTCCCACGAATAGTCATTGAGGCAGCTTTTGACCTGTGGTCCCTTGGGCAGCAGAACGACCACGGCAGTGGCCACGATCAGGACCGCCGCAACGATGCCGCCGATGATGGCTGGCTTGGGTGTCTTGTTTCCGAGCTTGCCTGCGGGCTTAGCGCCCGGTGCGCCAGAGGTCGTTACGGGTTCTGGCGTTGTCCCCCCCTTGAGCGGGGAGTGGCTTTCCACAACCGAAGCAGAACTTTGCCTCGTCGGGGTTTCTGACTCCGCAGTTGGGACAGAACATTTTGTTCTCCCTTCGTCTGGTTTTTCCTGACGGGCAAATCTTATCGCCCGGAGAACCAATGTTG
The DNA here is from genome assembly GCA_048205775.1 of Collinsella sp. Lineage (GTDB taxonomy): Bacteria > Actinomycetota > Coriobacteriia > Coriobacteriales > Coriobacteriaceae > Collinsella. The sequence continues at coordinate 1,085 of DBEWTR010000165.1, forward strand.
TTGCGCAACATTTCTGGGTTGGCGCACTTCTCGGCTGATGCTTGCTTTCAGTATTGGCGCATCGCGAAATCCAAGTGTCGGCCGCGAGTTTTCCAATCTAGATAGCGTCCAGACAATGGGGCCGGGCTGCGTTATCCGGGGGTTAGTGGGGCGTATCAGACGCGGCTTCATCGCTGCCGCTACGCTCGAGCGCCGTGCGGCGGGCGCTGTAGGCGACAAGGCCAGCACCAGCCGCGGCGAGTGCTGCAGCGGCTGCCGTGAGGGGAGCGTTGGCATCGCCCGTGCCCGCAAGCGCGCCCGCTTTTCCGGAGCGCTTGTTATTGCCGTGGTCCTTGCCACTGCCGGAGCTGCTTCCGCCGGAGCCGCCGCCCTCGTCAGTACCGCCGCCACTTGAGCCACCATCGCCGTCCGCCGTCATCGGGGCGTCGTGAAGCCCTGTGGCGTCCGCGCTGTCGCATACGCCGACCTGAACTTCTGAGCGTTCGCATGCCGCGTCGGGCACGTGGAGCTCGTGCAGTACAGCACCCAGCGCCGAGTTCGCGCCCGGTCGAATTTCTTCGAGCGTTACGGGATCGAGCGCCACCAGATTACGCGCCTTCGCATACAGCGTTACGCGTTTGCCCACTTCGTCGCTCCAACTCTCGGGGATGGCGAAGCTCATACGGAACTGTGCCGTGCAACCCGGTGCCAGCACGGCGTTGCCGTTGTCGGCTACCAGCGGGTGCGTTGCAAAACGTGCGCCCAGCGTCTCGAGCGCGTACTTCACGTGTGCCGTATCGTTGGCCGAAGCGTCCTCGGCAAGCTCTGGATCGTAGATCGAAGCCATGCGTGCGTTCACTCCGAATCCGATGGATGCGCTGGAGAACGGCTGGCTGGAGCCCTCTCGGTACAGATCGATCGTGCCGGCGGTCAGTAAGGTGTTGCCGTCGTTTCGCACCGTGACCATGAAGGATTCGCCTGCTGCTCCGGGCACCACCGCGCCCGAGGTAGCGACCGCGCCCGTCGGAGTGGCACACGCCACCAAGGGCACTTCGATGCCGTGCAACTCTGCCTCGCTCTTCTCCGCGCTCACAATGTGCGTGGCGAGCGCGGAGAGCATGCCTCCCGACGTCAAAAATGTCGTTATCTGATCGACGGGATGGTCCAGCTCGCACATCACAAACGGCTCCGTGAACAGATCGCCCGCCAAGGTGCTGGCGAAGATGCGGAAGTGCTTGCCCATCACTGCAACCGGGTTGCCTTCTTCGTCGTAGGTTTGTCCCACCTTGCCATCGGTGTTCTCTACATAGAGCACGCACCTGCCGTTGTTGCTTACGCTAAACGATGCCGGGCCACAGCCTGCGGCACCCACGGGCTGCGTTGCAAATGCCGATGCGCCTCGCGTCCAAGTAATATGCTGCAGCTGTTCGTTGACGGTTGCCAAAAAGCCCGAATGTTGTGGCCACGGCACCGCACGGGGTACCGTGGCGTCTGGTGGCATAACGCCCCAGCCCGCAATGGACTGGCCGATCACGGCGTACGATGCGCAGCCGCAACCGTCTGCAGTCTCGTACGCAACGGGCACCACCATTTTGCCGTTGATATTCTCGGGCGCGCCGAGCTCGATGCTCGACGGTGCCTGCGGAAAGCGGAGAACTTGGCGGAACGTCAGGCTGTCGCCTGAAACGTCCGACCACAGGGTAAAGCACTCCAGCGCAACCTCGGCCTCGCTGCCGAGCGCCTTTTCTGTGGTGGTTCCGCGGCGGTGGAGGTAGGCGCCCGACAGGCGCCCGTTGACAAGTGTCTTGCCCACCGTGATGCGTGGGCACTGCAGGCAATGGTAGCCATCCTCCTGAAGGCGGCCGCGCGAGATGCTGCGCCACGACGTGTGCGATACCACGCGAACTCCGTCGTTGCTTATGCGCAGGCGCACAACGGACAGTACGCCGGCTGTGCTTGCTATATCGAAAAGGGTGTCGTCGCCGGCGGGGCGCTCGCCCGAGACCAGCAGCACGTAGGCGTCCTGGTTTCCTCTTCCGTCCGTATATTCCACTACGTCGAAGTCGTAATCGTATATGCTGTCGCGCTCCACGTCGCCCTCGCCAAACCCAAGGGGAAAGTCCACAGGCGTGGGAGCGGACCACGTTCCGTTTGCCTTTGTGTGTACCACCAGGCGCGAGCGACCATTGTCGCCGTAGCGCACCGAGGCGATACGGAACAGGCATTCTACGCCGGCAATCATTGCCAGCTTCATGTGGGCTTCGCTGAGCACGCCAGCAAACAGCACGTTGTCGCTCGAGGGCTTGATGCCGCCACGCTCGTCCTCCGATACACCAGCAGAATTGGCGTTGGGGTCCGCAGCGGCGTCCTTCGCCTGCCCGATATAGGTGTACTTATACATCGGCGCGGCGTTTTCGTCGTTCTCTATCAGTGCATGGACGAAATGCTCGATCTGTCCCGTGTCGTCGATTTCTGCATCCGCCTCGAGCTCAATGCGCGTGACCGCTTGATCCCAATCGCGCACGACGGGCGCGACGTTTACGACAGCGGCCTTAACCTCGGCGCGTGCGAGCAGCTCGGCGTTGGTGACGATGGTGGCCGATGCGATAAATTGCGGCACGCCGCCCGCCTCGATGTTGCTGGGCGTGCCGAAGCGGGCATCCAACGTGTAAGGCGTATCTCCACCCAATGCGAGCTCAGAGCGCTGGAGCACATACTGGTTGCCATTGTTCACCGACATATTCCACGAATCGAGGAGTGTGGGCCACGACCCCGACCAAGCCTTGGTGGTCCACTTGAACATTACGAACTGGAGTATCACATCGACATCGACGTCTGCACCTACGCGCAGTCGCGGAAGCTGGTGTCCATCTGCCTTCTCGTACCCAATGAACAGCGTGAGGGATGCGGCGCCGCGCACGGCAGACGAAGCGACGCCTGCAACGCCGGCGCCAAAGGTGACGGCAAGCCCGATCTGGATGGTGAACGAGCCCGAGGTGTTTGAATAGTCGAGCGAAATGTTTTTAAAAAACGCCGCGCCGCTGCCGTGCGTGTGGGCACCCACGGCGAGCGCCAGCTTCGCCAGCACCCAGGGGTTGACGTTTAGGAAAAACGGCACCGGTCCTAGGGTAAACTGCTCGGTCCAATTGAGGTCGGTTCTTACTTGAAAGAGTGCCTTAATATTGCCGTATGCGGGGTCGTTGTTGTTACCCCAGGTTTTGCCCACCCAATCGTAGGCGAGCGAGCCGTACAGCTGTGTGGCGATATCCATCGTGAACAGCAGCGTGCAATGGTGGCGAAGGAGCTTAGTGTTTCTTGGATCGGTTCCCGAACCGGCACTCATACTCTTGTACTGATTCCACTTCCCCTCCATCTCGTCGAGGTAGCGGTTTGCCTGCTTGGCACCCGACTCGCGCGGTGACTTCTTCCAGTACTCCGGATCCGGATTGCCCGAATCGTTCATGTAGCCGACCGGTTTGTATCCTCCGCCAAACAGCACGTACCCAGCAAACGAGAAATCGAACAAAATGGGGAACGAGGGCATCCAGCACGTGAACTTATTGCCGCCGATGCCGGGAAACGCCGCCGGGAAATCAAACGGAGTGATCTCTTGGTCCATGGTAGTGGGGACGATAGTGGTCGATCCGGATTCCGCCTTTGCCGCCGGCGCGGTAACAACGGCCATAGGGGATGAGAGCGTGTAGGTTTTGCCCTGGTAGTCGAGGACAAAGCGCAGCTTGCACCCTTCTTTCCGAAGGCCCGACGCTGCATCGAGGAACGTGTCTTCAAGCGTGAACGTTGCCAGATTATCCGCACCCGATGCGCTGGCCTTGACTTGGCCAATCTGCGTGAAGGTTTCGGGTGAGCTGCCCGCGGCAGGCGTCACTTTGTTGATGCGCAGCGTTGCCTGTCCACCCTGTGGCAGATGTGCCTGCACGGTAAAGGCGTGCGTATCGGGCTGCTCGTTTGCCGTGTCGTCCTTCGGCAATGTCACGAACGTGGCTTCAGCGTACTGGATGTCCCATTCGTCGAATGTGAGCTGGCGGAAGTACGGCTCGCCGTCGGAAAGCGGACGCGTGGGCGCGGTTATGGCGGTGCCGCCCTGGATACGCGCAAGGGGAATCTCGACATCACGGTAGCCCGCCATGCTAATGGAGATGCCGCCGTTAAAGTCGTACGCGTCGAGAAGCGTTGCCTCGTCCACGTAGCCTTCCGAAAGAGGCGCGACCTCAAAGATGGCCGTGCCCTCGTCGTCGGTAGTGGCGGAGAGCTGCTTGCCCGCGGCATAACGCGACGCGAGCGTGACCTGGGCTCCCTTGATGGGCATATTCTTGTTGGCGACGTCGATCACAACCACACCAAACATGGTGCGCGAGAGCACCAGGACCTTGAAGGGGTCTTCTTCGTCGGCATAGGCCGCGGTGGGCGCGAACGGCAGCAGGAAGGCATTTTCGCTTCCCGGCACGCGAGGCAACATAATGCTCGCTAGCGAGGATGTTCCGGCGATAAGTAGCGAACGGCGATCAAGCATTTTGGGCTCCCATCCCGCAAATTTCGGTGGAAATAATCCAATTTTGCGAGAAGGTGCCCCGTGGCGGTAGTGCCGTTCGAGGGTCAAAATGTCCAATTTGAGCGCGCGAAAGCGCTAGGCCCCCGGAGTGCTTTCGATACGCCGGGCAGTCTGGCCGCTAGCGCAACATGTGGGCAACCAGCTCGGCGCGAGTTCCGATACCAAGCTTGGCATACACTCCTGATAGGCGGTTTTTGACGGTGCCCGGCGATACTCCCATATGGCGTGCGATTTCGGCGTTGGTCCACCCGCGACAGGCGAGCATGGCCATGGTGAATTCCGTGGTCGTTAGATCGTCGGCCACGTCCTCGCCCGAATCGGGGTTGTGGATGCGCCGCCAGCCGTAGCTGAATCGATACGTAATCTCGATGATGCGTGCGAAGTCGTCAGGGTATTGCGTTTTTAGACACGCCTCGATAAGCCCCTGCAAAAGGCCGTGGTGCTCGCCGATAAGTTCGACAAGGCCGTCGGGGCGCGCAACGTTCCAAGCAGCTCCGAAGTGCGTTTTTGCGGCGTCGATGTCCTTGAGGCTCATGCATGCCATGGAAGCTGCCAGGTGCAGGAACAGCTCCGAGATGGGATAGCTTCCCTGTTTCATAATCAGGGCGTTTTCCGCCATGCCCAGGCTGCGGCCGTAATCGCCGCGCAGGTACAAGGCGTGCGCCATCACGTAGCTGGCGAATAGGCGCAGGCCTTCGGGCAGATGCGCCGCAAGTGGATAAAACTCTTCAGCAGAATACGGGGAAGGCAAGTGCAGCAGGACACTCGCGGCCGAGGCGAACAGGATATGCGTGGCGTGGACGGCGGGCG
>DBEWTR010000195.1:0-1734 GCA_048205775.1 Collinsella sp.
ATGCTCTTTTTATTGAGCCCCAGTACAGCCTCGGCGTCGTTGCCCGCAACGTCGAGCGCCAACTTATCAATGACCACCTGGTCCTTGGTAGACGCATCGACTGAGACAACGCGAAAGTCACCTTCCTGCATGGCGGGATCGAACGGACCGACCTTGGCAAAGTCCCACGGCTCCAAAATGCCCATGAGGCGAACGTCCAGGTAGTTTGCCCTGGGGTATGCCCAGTCGAGCACCTCGTAGTACACCAAGGCCTCCTTGCTCAGGCCCTTGCCCGGGAAGCTCGCCATCATGCGCAAGTCCGCCAGCGCCATGGGGAAAAAGAAGAGCATCATGTCGTTTTGGATCGCGTCTTCCACGTCGTGCCCGGCAAAGGCATCCGGATACTGGCGCACCAGCTGCAGCGCGTTGGCACGTGCCTGCTGCGGCGAGATTTCGCAGGGAATACCCTGCTCGGGCACATACTCCGCACCAACGCCCATGGTCAGGCGCTTGCTAAACGTCCCCGGCTTGAGCAGGTCCGCAATGCCGATCTTATTGCCGCAGGACGGGCACTCAAACACACACTGCGTTGACTCGCCCTCAAAGGACGCTCCGCAGAAGGGGCAAGGAATGCTCACATGCGTGGCCTCTTGGAACTCCTGCGCCGTGCCGCGATCCTCCCACAGCAGATGTTCCAGGACCGACTGATTGCGCCAGTGCGCATTGAAGAAATACCAGTCCGGGTCCTGCGGGCGCTCGAGTTGCGACACATGCGTGAGTTTGAGCAGTCCATCCACCACCGTCAACGGCGTATGGCGAATACCCAAAGCGCTCTTGGGCTCTCCGGCGTCCGCCTGCCACGGAACCACCGTGCCGCAATAGGCGCATTCAAAGCTGCGCTTAGCCTGGTGCGAGTACATAGGGCCGCCGCAGTTTTGACATTTAATGGCAAACATCTCGTCCATGGAAACGTCCTCCTTTGCACAGGGGCTGTCGACATTAAGTATGTCGAGCAAGCAGGCACATGCCCATACCCATGTGGCCCAAAATGGACCACCCAGGCAGACGAGAAGGCTCGCTCGTTAGCACCGGCAGACTATTGCTGCATTTTCTGAGCATCGGCGCACGGCGCCCCCGTGCGAGCTACACTATCCCCTTAAACATGATTGTGAGGACGACCGCTATGCTATTTGTAAATCGGCTGGTACATACGCTTGTTCCCGGCAGCGAGAGCGAGCCGGTCGATGCATCTTGCCGCACCAACGCGGGCTTTTCCGCAAGCCTCGTCTGCATTGGCCTCAACATCACCCTGTGCCTGGCCAAGGGCATCGCGGGTCTGCTCGCCGGCTCCGTCTCCCTCATCGCCGACGCTTTCAACAACCTCTCCGATGCCTCGAGCAACATTGTGAGCCTGCTCGGTTTCCGCCTTGCCAGCCGCCCGGCAGACGAAGGCCACCCCTATGGTCACGGCCGCTACGAGTACCTAGCCGGCCTGTTCGTCGCCGTCCTGGTTTGCGCCGTCGGCATCAACCTGATTCTCGAGTCGGTCACTAAGATCATCAAGCCCTCGCCCACCGCTTACACGTTTATTTCCCTTGCGGCACTGGCTACGTCCATGCTCGTTAAGCTCTGGATGGCAGCGTTCAACCGCACGCTGGGCAACCGCATCGATTCCGAGACGCTCATCGCCACGGCGCAGGACTCCAAAAACGACGTCATCACCTCGGGCTCGGTCTTGGTGGCGGCGCTTATTTC
>DBEWTR010000196.1:0-1560 GCA_048205775.1 Collinsella sp.
AACCAAGCCCGGTCCCGGCCGGACAGCCCACGAACGCTACAGGTTCTTGACACCCATCGCGCGCATGGCGTTCAGGATGGCGATGATCGCCACGCCCACGTCGCCAAAGACGGCAAGCCACATATTGGCGATGCCGAGCGCCGCCAGCACCAAAATCAGCAGCTTAATCCCCAGCGCGAAGATGATATTCTGCCAGACAATCGTCATAGTCTTGCGCGCAACGCGGATTGCGCGGGAAATGTTGGACGGCTTGTCATCCATCAGCACCACGTCGGCGGCCTCGATCGCGGCGTCGGACCCCATGGCGCCCATGGCAATACCCACATCGGCGCGCGTAAGCACAGGCGCGTCGTTGATGCCGTCGCCGACAAATGCGAGCTTGCCCTTGCCGCTTTCGGCCGCGAGCAGCGCTTCAACACGCTCGACCTTATCACCCGGCAGCAGTTGCGCATGGAACTCGTCGAGGCCGAGCTGCTTGGCCACCGCAGCAGCCACTTCCTCGCGGTCGCCCGTGAGCATAACGGTGCGCTTGACGCCGGCGGAGTGCAGATCGCGGATCGTCTGCTCGGCATCGGCCTTAACGGTGTCTGCAATCACGATGTGGCCGGCGTACACGCCGTCAACAAGCACATGCAGAATCGTTCCGACGACCTCGCAATCGGGTACTTCGACGCTGGCCGCGGCGAGCATCTTGGCGTTGCCGACGACGACCTGCTTGCCGTCGATGGTTGCCGTCACGCCGTGGCCCGCGTCATTAGTGGAATCCGTCACGCGCTTGGGATCGAGCTCACCCTGGAAGGCAGTGCGTACTGACTGCGCGATAGGGTGATCGGAGAAAGACTCGGCAAGGGCGGCGATTTCGAGCAACGACTGCTCGGTATGGCCGGCCTCGGGGTGCACCGCGACGACCGAGAACGTGCCGTTGGTGAGGGTGCCCGTCTTGTCAAAGACGACGGTGTCCACGTCGGCGAGCGTCTCGAGGTAGTTGGAGCCTTTGATGAGAACGCCCAGCTTGGAGGCGCCGCCGATGCCGCCAAAGAAACTGAGCGGCACGCTGATCACCAACGCGCACGGGCAGCTGACGACCAGGAAGGTCAGGCCGCGCAGAATCCAGTCGGACCAAGCGCCGGTGACCAGGCCGCCGCCGAGTGCGAGTGCCGCGGCAGCGCCGGTGACGGCGGGGGTGTAGACGCGGGCAAAGCGCGTGATGAAGTTCTCGGTGCGCGCCTTCTTTTCGCTGGCATTCTCCACGAGCTCCAGGACGCGTGCGACAGTGGACTCGCCAAAGGGCTTGGTGGTGCGCACGCGGATGAGGCCCGTCATGTTGATACAGCCACTGATGATATCGTCGCCGGACTTGGCGGGGCGGGGGACTGACTCGCCCGTGAGCGCGGCGGTGTCGAGCTGGGTTTCGCCCTCGACGATGACGCCGTCGATAGGCACGCGCTCGCCGGGCTTGACCACAATCACGGTGCCGACGGCGATGTCATCGGGAAAGACCTGTTCGAGCGTGCCGTCGGCTTGCTCGACGTTAGCGTAGTCGGGCGCGATGTCCATCAT
>DBEWTR010000209.1:0-4376 GCA_048205775.1 Collinsella sp.
CATAGTCAATTCCGGTCATATAGCCAAGCTTTCGCAACGACAGTCCTTGGGTCGTTCTCAGCTTTTTTAAATTATGACCTACGAGCACTCTATATCCCGCATTCTGGCTGTTATCCATGCTAGAGAGCGTATGTGATATAGTAATGCTACTGTTGGGATATATTACAACAAGGACGGTCAGACATGGAAGTTCAGGGGAACGACCTGCAAAACTACGTCAAATCAATCTACTGTTTAGAAAAATCAGTGCTTGTACAGCAAAACGCAATCCGGGCTCTCGAAGGCTATGTCAGTTCAGAAAGAAAAAAACTGGCCCCGACCGACGTTCCAAACGACTACAGCGAAAGTGGACTTGCCGGCAATATATCTGGAGGCATCTTCTCAGCCCTATTGTTTGGCGCAACATCTGCCGCAGGAATTATCGCACTGGCCTTCATAGTGACGATCTTTGCTTCGTTTATTAGTTCGATTTTCAGCGGGTATGCATTTGTAGCCCTTATTTTTAGTCCCGACCTCGGCGGCTACTGCTCATACCTAGTAAAGCCCTTTTTTGGCTTAATTAATGTAATTAAACCATTTCTCCCTCTTGCAATAACCGCACTAATTGGAATCGGCTTTCTGTTTGGCATGAGCGCAAGGTCGAACGAGAAAAGCGAAAAGATAGAAGCAGATAATCGGAAGAAGACAATTATCGAGAATAATCGCCAAAAAACGCTCTTATTGGAGGATTTAAATGCATCCGAGGCGAAAAACCTCAATAAAATGAGGGCTAAACTACAAGAATCCGAATCTCTTTTGAACGATTTCTATAGCGTTGGTTTGATCTATCCAAAATATCGTTCTCTTATCCCCATGGCGTCAATTAGCGAATATTTCGAAGCAGGCAGATGTTCGACGCTCGGTGAAGCTTATAACATCTTCGAAATGGAACGTAAATTAGGAACCATTATCGATAAGCTAGATATTGTCATCGATAAGTTAGACGAGATCAGCTCTCAACAACGACTCGTTTACGAAGCCGTTGAAGCCTCGGACAAAACAATCCAAAATATGAGTCAAGCGGTTAACAGGCTTTCAAATTCCGCCTATTCGATTCAACTAGACGCAGCATATGCCGCATCAAATACTCAGATTATTGCTAGAAACAGCGAGTATCAACGATTCCTAACAATGATTCGATAAGGCAAAGAGCGCGTTAATCCGCCCCAAATACCTTATTAATCACAACGAAATAAATCGACTCAGAACGGGGGCAACTTGCATGTTGTCCCCACCTCTTAACTCAGTTGCAAATAAATAAACAATCGAAATATCAGTAACGCTACACTTTACGCCGCTGCGTATTCACGCGGTAGAGCTCTGCCAGACCGCGGAGGGTGATCGTGTCGTCGGGAACAAGGTCATGGCGTAGCAGACCCGCCATCTCGCGTGCGGCGTCGCCGGTGATCGCAATGGGCACCGGTTCCTCCCCCGCCGACGTCCTCGGCTTTATGCGCGGCGAGGCTTTTGGTTGATGCGATACAGCTCGGCAAGGCCGCGCAGCGTCAGCGCATCGTCGACCGTCAGGCTATGGCCGACCAACGCCGCGAGCGCCTCGGCATCATCGCCGGTGATGATGATGGGCACGCTGCCCTCGCCCGCGGCCTTGGTCGAGCGCATCTCGGCAAGCACCATATCGAGCATGCCGTCGATGCGGGCCACCTCGCCCAGAACCACGCCCGAGCGCATGGCCTCGCGCGTGTTGCGGCCGATGACGTGTGTCGGCGCCGAGGGCTCGACCTGCGGCAAGCGCGCCGCAGCGGCCGAAAGCGAGCGGGCGCCAAGCGCCAGACCCGGCGCGATGACGCCGCCGACAAAGGTACCGTGCGCGTCGATGACCTCGATATTGGTCGTGGTGCCCAGGTCGATCACGATGCACGGAGAGCCGTAGACGGCACGAGCCGCCACGGCATCGGCGATGCGGTCGGGGCCGATCTCGGCCGGGTCGTCGTAGTGGACGGGCATGCCAGTCTTGAGGCCCGGCCCCACCGTGAGCACGCGCCCCGTGCAGGTACGGGAAAGAGCCGCCTTCCACGGGCGCTCGAGCGCCGGCACCACGCAGCTCAGCACGGCCGCCGTGGGCATAAGCGCGCCGGGCATGCCCGCATCGGCCGCCAGCGCGGCCATGACCTGCGCGAGACGCATACGCGCTTCGTCGGCCGTAATGCTCGATGGCGTCGTGATCTCGCACGTCGCAAGCGGGAATTCCTGCGCCGCGGCCGAATCCTCGGCAAACAGACCAAAGCGAATGAACGTGTTGCCCACGTCGACCGTCAATATATATGCGCACCCATTAAGCATCGTCGGCGCTCCTTTCGTCTGCCCAGCAGTATATCGCCTACCTAAACCAGTCATCCCGAAATGACTAGCTTGCGGTTATACTGGTGCGCGGTCGTTTGCGAGCTCACGCGGCGGCCCTTGGTAACCCGACTTCCCGCGCCGTATCCGTAGCGGCGCTCCCGGGGGAAGCGGATATACGCAAAGGAGTTCTATATGAGCAATCCCTCGAACCGCGCTTCGATGCGCGGGCAACTCACGCTGCGCGGCGTCGTCATCGGCGTCCTTGGCTGCGTGATCATCACGGCAAGCTCGGCCTACACCGCCCTCAAGATGGGCGCACTCCCCTGGCCGATCATTTTCGCTGCCGTCATTTCGCTGTTCTTCCTGAAGCTCATGGGCAACGCCAGCCTCAACGAGGCCAACGTTACCCACACCATCATGTCCGCGGGCGCCATGGTCGCCGGCGGCCTGGCGTTTACCATCCCGGGCGCCTGGATGCTGGGCTATGCCGACCAAATCAGCTGGCTCGACATGTTTATCGTGGCGCTCGCCGGCACCATCTTGGGCCTTCTGGCGACAGCGCTCATCCACCGTCACTTTATCGTGGACGCCGCGCTGGAGTTCCCCACCGGCAACGCCGCAGCTCAGACCCTGCGCGCCACCGAGGCCGGCGGCAAGACCGGCAAGCAGCTCTTTGGCTCCATGGCCATCGCAGGCATCTACAGCGTGCTTCGCGACGCTCTGGGCGTGGTGCCCAGCATGCTGTGCACGCTCAATATCCCTGGCGTGACCTTTGCCATCTACAACTCGCCCATGTTGCTGTCCATCGGCTTCCTCGTGGGCTTCGCCCCCGTCGCCTTCTGGTTTGCCGGCGCGCTGCTGGGCAACTTTGGCATCATCGTTGGCGGCACCGCTGCCGGCCTGTTCGATATTGTGACCGCACAGGGTATCGTCAAGTCCCTGGGTATGGGCCTCATGATGGGCTTTGGCGTCGCCGTCGTCCTCAAGGACATCCTGCCACAGGTCGCCGGTATCGTCCGCGGCCTCGCCGCCGACAGCTCCACCGACACCGACGAGCAGTCGCTCATCTCGGGCTCGCTTAAGCTCGACGCCGGCATCATCGGCCTGGGCACCGCCGCCATCGCCGTGATCGTTGCCATCGCGCTCGACCTCGGTCCCGTTCCGGCCGTCATCGTCACGCTGTTCACCTTTGTCACCACCATCATGAGCGCACAGAGCTGCGGCCAGACGGGCATCGACCCCATGGAGATCTTTGGCCTCATCGTCATGCTCATCGTGGCAGCCTTCGCGCAGCTCGCGCAGGTCAAGCTGTTCTTTATCGCCGGCATCGTGGCCGTGGCGTGCGGCCTTGCGGGCGACGTCATGAACGACTTTAAGGCCGGCGCCGTGCTGGGCACCAACCCGCGCGCACAGTGGGTCGGCCAGGCCATCGGCGGCATCGTGGGCGCCCTGGTCGCTGCCGCCGTCATGGTCGCGCTCGTAACCGCCTATGGTCCGGACGCCTTCGGCCCCGACAAGAGCTTTGTGGCCGCGCAGGCAAGCGTGGTCGCCACCATGGTCTCGGGCATCCCGAGCGTGCCGTGGTTTGCGGGCGGCTTTATCGCCGGCATCATCATGTACTGGCTCGGCATTCCGGCCATGATGATCGGTCTGGGCGTGTACCTGCCGTTCTATATGTCGCTCACGGCCTTCTTGGGCTCCTGCGTTAAGCTCGCTTACGACAAGTGGGCCGCACACCGCGACGCCGCCGCCGGCCTTTCGGACGAGGAGAAGGCCGCCAAGGATGCCGCCTTCCAGGAGCAGGGCCTGGTCGTTGCCAGCGGTCTGCTGGGCGGTGAGTCCATCGTCGGCGTTATCCTGGCGTTTGTCTCCGTTGGCATGAGCCTGCTGGGCTAAGTCGAGCAGCTGCTCGACAGCAACCATATTGCCTACGATTTGCCCGGTCGGTAGCTTTCGCGGCTACCGACCGGGCTTTTTGATATCGAAACAAAGAAAGGCCGGCGCGCTGCGTTTAACAGCGCGCCGGCCGTATCGGG
>DBEWTR010000227.1:0-4114 GCA_048205775.1 Collinsella sp.
CCGGCAGAGCCCACGACGGCTGACCTCTACGCCCGTCGTCCCCGTAAGCGCAAGGCTGTCGTCGACCAGCTCGCTCGCGAGCTCGAGGCCGAGGACGACGCCGCTGCCGCCGACGCCCCGAAGGGAGGCGATGAGTAATGCCTATCGGACCTGCGCGTATGCCGCTCTTCGATCACCTGGGAGAGCTCCGTCGCCGTCTGACCATCGTAGTCGTGTCGGTGTTTGCCGCCGCTATCGTGCTGTATTTCGCCACACCCGTGGTGCTCGACATCCTGGAAGACCCCATCCGCTCCTTTGTACCGGACGGTAAGTTCTACATCACCACTACGCTTGGCGGCTTTGGCCTGCGCTTTTCGCTGGCCATCAAGATGGCCGTTGTCATGTGCACGCCCATGATCATCTGGCAGATTCTGGCATTTTTCCTGCCGGCGCTTCGCCCCAACGAGCGCAAGTGGGTCGTGCCCACGGTGCTCGCCTCGACGGTGCTGTTCTTCCTGGGCGCCATTTTCTGCTACTTCATCATCATTCCTGCGGGCTTTGAGTGGCTCATCGGCGAAACCTCGGCCGTCGCTACGGCGCTGCCCGATCTGGAGAACTACGTCAACATGGAGCTGCTCTTTATGATCGGCTTTGGCGTGGCGTTTGAGCTGCCGCTCATCATCTTCTACCTGTCCGTCTTCCACATCGTGTCCTACGCTGCTTTCCGCGGTGCCTGGCGTTACGTATACGTTGGCCTGCTTGTGGGCTCGGCTGTGATTACGCCTGACGGCTCGCCCGTTACGCTCGGCCTCATGTATGGCGCCCTGCTCTCGCTTTACGAGATTTCGCTTGCCATCGCCCGTGTGGTCATTACCGCGCGCGAGGGCAAGGAGGGCTTGTTCGTGAGTCGTCTGGACCTGTTCTCGGACGACGAGGACGACGAGGAGTAAATCGGTATGCACGAGGTTGGCATTGTCAACGGCATACTCGATACAGTGATTCGCGCGGCGCGTGGGGCGGGGGCCTCGCGCGCCGTTTTGGTAACGCTGCGTATCGGGGATATGACCGAGGTCGTGCGCGAGGCACTCGACTTTGCATGGGAGACATTTCGCGACGAGGACCCGCTCACGCGCGGCTGCGAGCTTGCCGTAGAGGAAGTCCATCCACAAAGCGAGTGTCTGGACTGCGGCGAGGTCTTTGAGCACGACCGCTTCCATTGCCGTTGTCCCCAGTGCGGTGGCGCCAATGTGCGCCTACTGCACGGCCGCGAGCTCGACATCGCCAGTATAGAAATCGAAACCCCCGACGATTAGCCCGCCAGCCACCTGGGGACGGGGTATAAATGTTGGAAATTAAGGAGTGCCGAATATGGCCGAGAAAACGATTGATATCGCGTCGCCGATTCTGTCGCGCAATGAGCGCCTGGCAGATCAGCTGCGACAGCGATTTAAAGAGACAAACACCTATGTGATCAATGTGTTGTCGAGCCCCGGCTCGGGCAAGACTACCACGATCCTGGGCACCAACGAGCGTCTACGTGACAAGGCCGGCCTGCGCTGTGCCGTCATCGAGGGCGATATCGCCTCGGATGTCGACGCCATCACCATGAAGGAAGCCGGCATGCCCGCCATCCAGATCAACACGGGCGGCCTGTGCCATCTCGAGGGCAATATGATCATGGAGGCCGTTGACGCCTTCGACCAGGCTGTGGGTCTTCAAAACATCGACGTCATCTTTATCGAAAACGTGGGTAACCTGGTCTGCCCAGTCGACTTTGACCTGGGCGAAAACCTGTCCATCATGATTCTCTCGGTGCCCGAGGGCGACGACAAGCCCATCAAGTACCCGGGCATCTTCCAGCACGCCGGCGCGCAGCTGCTCAACAAGGTCGATGTGGCCCCGGCTTTCGATTTTGACATGGATAGGTATACTAAGACACTCGATGACCTCAATCCGCAGGCGCCGCGGTTTTCCGTCAGCGCGCGTAAGGGCGAGGGCATGGATGCCTGGTGCGATTGGCTCATCGGGCAGATTGAGCAAGCAAGGGCGTAAGTCGGCCGCCATACGGGCGGGCGTAGCCGCAGAGAGACGAGATAGGAGCCTCTTTTGAAGCTCATCATCGCCGAGAAAAACGACGCCGCGCGTCAGATTGCCGAGCGTCTGTCCACGGGCAAGCCCAAAAAGGACAAGGTGTACAACACCGCCATCTACCGTTTTGAGTGGAAGGGCGAGGAGTGCGTGACGATCGGCCTTGCCGGTCACATCCTTGCGCCCGATTTTTGCGACAGCGTGCTGTTCGATAAAAAGCTGGGCTGGTATTCGGTCACCGAGGACGGTGAGATACTGCCGGCCGACATGCCCGATGGCCTGGCTCGTCCGCCTTACGACACCAAGTGTAAGCCGTTCCTTGCCGATGGCATTTCCATCAAGGGCTGGAAGCTCGAGAGCCTGCCTTACCTCACCTGGGCGCCTGTCATTAAGCTGCCGGCCGAGAAGGAGCTCATTCGTTCGCTCAAGAACCTCGCTAAAAAGTCCGACAGCGTCATTATCGCCACGGACTTCGATCGCGAGGGCGAGCTGATCGGTTCGGACGCTCTCAACAAGGTGCGCGAGGTTGCGCCCGACTTGCCGGTCGCCCGCGCCCAGTATTCTTCGTTTACCAAGGCCGAGATTACGCAGGCCTTTGATAATCTCGTCTCACTCGACCAGAACTTGGCCGACGCCGGCGAGAGCCGTCAGCACATCGACCTCATTTGGGGCGCGGTGCTCACGCGCTACCTGACGCTCGCCAAGTTTGGCGGCTTTGGCAACGTGCGTTCCGCCGGCCGCGTGCAGACGCCGACGCTCGCCCTGGTGGTTGAGCGCGAGCGCGAGCGCATGGCGTTTGTGCCCGAGGATTATTGGCAGATCCGCGGCATGGGCGCCGCGCAGGGTGCTGCCGAGGACGACCGCTTTAAGATTACGCACAAGACGGCGCGCTTTACCGACAAGGATGCTGCCGAGACGGCGTACGGCCATGTTGACGGCGTTGCGACGGCAACCGTCGCCGCGGTGACCAAGCGTTCGCGCAAGCAGCAGCCGCCCACGCCGTTTGCGACCACTTCGCTGCAGGCTGCCGCCGCAGCCGAGGGCATCTCGCCTGCGCGTACCATGCGCATCGCCGAGTCCCTCTACATGGCGGGCCTCATCAGCTACCCGCGTGTCGACAACACCGTGTACCCCGCGACGCTCGACCTGGGCGCCGTGGTGAGTGACCTGGCAAAGATCAATCCGGCGCTGGCACCTGTATGCAAAAAGGTGCTCGCCGGCCCCATGAAGCCCACGCGGGGCAAAGTCGAGACCACCGACCACCCGCCTATCTATCCCACGGGCGAGGGCGATCCGTCCACGCTCGATGGCGGCCAGCGCAAGCTCTACGACCTCATCGCCCGCCGCTTCCTGGCGACGCTTATGGGTCCCGCGACCATCGAGAACACCAAGCTCGAGCTCGACGTGAACGGCGAGCCGTTCGTGGCTTCGGGCGATGTGCTCGTGACCCCGGGTTTCCGCGAGGCGTACCCGTACGGACTCAAGCGCGACGAGCAGATGCCGCCGCTGGAGCAGGGCGACACGGTCGATGTGTTCGACATTAAGCTCGAGGCCAAGCAGACCGAGCCGCCCGCGCGCTACAGCCAGGGCAAGCTCGTGCAGGAGATGGAGAAGCGCGGCCTGGGTACCAAGTCCACGCGCGCGAGCATCATCGAGCGCCTGTACGCCGTGCGCTACCTCAAAAACGATCCCGTGGAGCCGAGCCAGCTGGGTATCGCCATCATCGATGCACTGTCGCAGTTTGCCCCGCGCATCACGAGTCCCGATATGACCAGTGAGCTCGACGGCGACATGACCCGCGTGGAGCGCGGCGAGGATACCGAAGAGCATGTCGTGACGCACTCGCGCGCGTTGCTGGCCGGCGTGCTCGACGAGCTGCTCAAGCACACGCAGGAGCTGGGCGACGCCATCAGCGATGCCGTCACGGCCGATGCGCGCGTGGGCGCCTGCCCCAAGTGCGGCAAGGACCTGGTTATGAAGACGAGCGCCAAGACTCGCGGTAGCTTTATCGGCTGCATGGGCTGGCCCGACTGCGATGTGACCTATC
>DBEWTR010000232.1:0-6870 GCA_048205775.1 Collinsella sp.
GTAGTAGACGGTTCGGGTTCCGTCGGTGCACTCATCGGTCGTCTCCCATTTGACGACGGGCTGGTCCGAGCTGGCTATCAGCAGTTCTGCTCCAAAAGCTATGGCATGGGTGATGACAACCAGCAATGCCCAGCCGACAAAGAGATAGAGAACCACATATGCAACGGGGTGTTTTGAGCGGATGTTTTGGAGCGCGTTGGGGGCATTCATGGGGCACCTCCAAATTACTATCTATGGCAATCAAATTATACCCTGCCGCCATGTGCGCCGCCTCGAGCAGCGGTTCGGCATTTAGCTATTTAGTGGCGCACATGAAATGCCGGATTCGGCTCTACTAGATTGAGTGTGCGATATTATGCAACCTTGCATAATTCGACCTTGCATAATCTTTGAGTGCGGTTTGTATTGGAGGACATGTATATCGACTGAGGTAACACGTCCGCCCCGCTCTCTCGCCGCGCGCCGTGGTACGATTTTTGAGTTTGAAAGTCCCGCCGTGCTCCGGCTGCCCTTGCAGCTCGGCGTGCGGCCGCACGTAAAGGAGCCATCATGGCCGGTATGAACATGCAGCAGATGATGAAGCAGGCTCGCAAGATGCAGGAGCAGCTTGCCGCCGCGCAGGAGAACCTCAAGTCCCAGACCGTCGACGCCTCTGCCGGCGGCGGCATGGTCAAGGTGACCGTTAACGGCGAGATGGAGCTCGTCAACCTCACCATCGATCCCGATGCGCTCGATCCCGAGGACGTCGATATGCTGCAGGATATGATCATGGCTGCCGTCAACGAGGCCGTCCGCGGCGTCAACGAGCTCGCCAACAAGCAGATGGGCGCCATCACCGGCGGCCTCAACATCCCGGGCATGCCGTTCTAAGACACGCATATATATGAGTGCCAACCACAGTCTGCAAAAACTGCTCGATGAGCTGGGCCGTCTGCCGGGCATTGGTCCCAAGTCGGCCCAGCGCATCGCCTATTACCTGTTGGAGGCCGACGCCGAGGAGGCGCGCCGCCTGGCCGAGGCCATCCTGGAGGTCAAGCAGGAGGTCCACTTTTGCAGCCGCTGCTTTAACTACGCCACGGCCGACGAGTGCTCCATCTGCCAGGACCCGATGCGCGATACCACTCGCATTTGCGTGGTGGGCGAGCCGCGCGATGTCCAGGCGATCGAGCGCACGGGCAGCTACCACGGCCTCTACCACGTATTGGGCGGCGTGATCAGTCCCATGGACAAGATTGGCCCCGAGCAGCTGCACATTCGAGAGCTGCTGGCACGCTTGGGCCACGAGGACATCCACGAGGTCATCATCGCCACCAACCCCAATATTGAGGGCGAGACCACGGCGAGCTATCTGGCCCGTACCATCAAGCCGTTGGGCGTCGAGGTGTCGCGTCTGGCAAGCGGCCTTCCCGTGGGCGGCGACTTGGAGTATGCCGACGAGCTTACGCTTGGCCGCGCCATCGAGGCCCGCCGCGCGATTTAGGTGGCGAGCCTGCTCCTGCCGTATGTTTTCCTCGCGACGCACGGGGTAGTCATAATTTCCCCGTGCGACTGTGAGTTTGTTGTGCAACAAAGATGCTTCGTATCCGCTTATCGCATGGATGCTTCCGCTCGCATCCTTAATTTGTCCATTCGTTGCGCAACCTTTTTGGTTCGCTGATACACTCAAATATGGATTCGAATGAATGCGCCGCTCCCGAGCGGCGTGTTTTTGTTGGAGGAGAACGCATGCGGCCCGGTGGCACTCAGACAAAGCGCGGCGCCGCGGTGCGCATACGACGCCGACTGGGCTTGGCGCCGCGGGCGTACGCACTGCTATCGTGCTCGCTGGTGCTGGTCATAGCTGGCGTTTCTGCCTATGGCATGACCGTGCCGTCCATGATGCAGGCGCATGCCGCACGCGAACCGCGCGTGGGGCATGAGATCAAAAGCGATCTGGGCACCACGACTGGATATGCTTGGGCAAGTGTGGTCGGGCATATTGTGTTTGGCACCGACGATGCGGACGGCGCCGAGGCCCCGGACAACGAAGTCACGCTTGCCAATGGCAAAACCATCGTGCTCACCAACACCAAGATCATCGATCGGTTGTCCAACAATAGCGTGGCGGCAACGGTGAATAAGGTCGAGCAGCAGAAGGAGCAGGACGCCCAGCAGTCCGGAAAGCCCGGTAGCTCGGATACTTCTGGCTCCGGCTCGAATTCGTCGAGTTCGAGCGGCGGCTCTGGGTCGGGCTCCTCTACCGGAGGGTCTGGAAATGGCGGCTCGACGGGCGGCAACACTGACAACGATGCAAACTCCGGTGGCCTTTCCGCTGCTGAGGAAGAGAGCATTCACAGTTGGCTTGTGACCAAGTACAACATGCTCGACGGCTATGTTTCTCGTGCCAATGACGTGGTCTCGACCTATAACTCTACGGGAGATCCCAGACCGTGCGACAGCCTGGTCGGGGAGATGTTTGTTATTCGAGCTGAGTTCGGTCGTCAGACATTCTCGCCCCGGTCAAAGTGGTATCAGCAGTATGCCAATCTGTGGGGCTGTTACACCAACCTATGTCAATGGGTCGGCCATTACGGCGATGATGACGTCGCGCTCGGTAACTTCAACAATAACGTGGCGGCGCTTGCCCTATGATGACCGATCTTGCATCCACCACACCACAATCGCTCGGTCGCGATCCCATGGTCGGCCTGCGCCTGGCGCGTGTCGACGGGTTTGAGCCGGCCATTGCGCTCGGTCAGGACGAACTGCCTGCCTATCTGCGTCGTTTTACGATGCTGTTTGCCGACGATGCCACCATGCGCCGTGGCGGTATCGGCCGCGTGACGCGTGCCGTCAACGCCCAAGGCGAGGCCGTGGCACTCAAGCAGCTCATCTTGCCGACGCGCGATGAGTTTGACGACGATGCCGCTCACGAGGCGCTGGTCGCCAAGTTCAAGGCGGCGTTTCGCGAGGAATACGAATGCCATCGCGCCCTTTCGGGCCTTAAGGGCTTTCCCCGCCTCTATGGCTGGGGCGAGGTCGACGGTGTGCCTGCAATTGTCATGGAATGGGTCGAGGGCGAGACGCTTGCCCGCTTGCGTTCGCGACTCGCCGTGGACGATGCCGGACGCCTGTCGCCGCTTGTGGCGGCGCGTCTGGGTCGCGACCTGTTCGATCTGCTCTGCCGTATGAGCCTGGTGGGTGAGGGCTTTGTCCATCGCGATATCTCGCCCGCTAATATTATGGTGCGCACGGCGCGTCTGCCGCTTGACCGGCAGCTTGCCGAGGGCACCTTTGACCTGTGCCTGATCGACTTTGGCTCGTCGCTGGCGCTTGAGCCTGCGTCGGCCGTGGCCGGTACCGGCGGCAAGGCATCCTTTACCGAGCGCTATGCCACGCTGCGTCGCGCGACGGTTGCCTATGCCCCGCCCGAGATGCTCACCGACGATATTCCCGATCTGCGCGCTTTGCGTATGTCGCCGGCGATCGACGTCTATGCCGCGGCAAGCACGGTTTACGAGCTCATTGCCGGCGTCGCGCCATACGAAGCCGCGCCGAGCACTTCGGGCACCTCGGGTTCGCGCAAAAAGACGCGCGACATCGCGAGCCCCTACCGTCTCAAGATGGACACGCGGCCCGACTATCCCATTGGTGCCCATGCGCCCGGTTGTGATTTGACTCAGCTGCTTCGTCGTGAGCCCGATGTGGCGCTCGCCGCGGCCGAGCAGGCCCAGCAGCTAGGGCTTGAGCCGGATTCCGAAGAGCTACGCGATGCGCTGGCGTTTGTCGATGCCCAGCTGTTCGACGTGGTGATGGCCTGTCTGTCCAGCCATCAAAAAGATCGTCCCGAGCCGGCGGCGGTCGAGGCGGCGCTCTCAGCGTTTTGTGACCACTATGCGCAAAATGTCGGCCGTTCGCTCCGCGGCGAGCCGCTCACGCCGTGCCCCATGAATGCGTCTGGCCGCGCGGTTCGTCGCGCGCTGATGGTCGGCGCGACAGTCGTCTGTGGCGTGGTTTGGGCTGTGGTCGTGGTTTCGGCCGCGCTGCTGGCGTCGGGCGCTCGCGTGACGGCGACTTTGGGATCGCTCGTGTGGTCTGGGTCGCTACCGGGTATTATTGCCGCACTGGCGTTGGCGCTGCCAGGCATAGCCGGCGTTACCGCGGGGGCACTTGCGCGCAATCGGCGCTCGGGCTTCCTGCAGGGTGTGCTTGCGCTTTCTGCCTGCGAGGTTCCGGTGCTGGTTGTGGCTGCATGTAGCGTATTTTCCCAACGCGCCGTGATGGGCGGCCTTGTTGCCGCTCTGGTTGCAACCTATACGCTTACGTGGTTTTTGCTTGCGATGGGCTTTGCCTTTGAACTTCCCGTTTCGGCACCGCGACGCACAAAAGCCCAGATGGCGACTCCGCTTGCCGGTGGAGCCGCAGCTGCCCGTACTTTTGGCGGACCTGTCGAAGTATCGTCCGATTCTATTTCTACGACCAAGGAGGCCTAGGTCATGGCATCTCAAGTTGAGCTCACCCCATGCGGGGCCATGTTTGACATCTTTAAGCGCGCGGCGCATCTGAGCCATATCGAGCTGTGCGGCTTGGTGCTTTCGTCCCGTCCGCTCGCCGACGGCCGCAGCCCGCAGAGCCGAGCCGCCGATCGCTCTTGGGTTTCCCGCTTTATCGTTCGCGCGCCGGTCGGCACGCTTCAGCAGCGCTACTTTGCCGAATACGGTACCTCGGCTGCGCGTATTATGTCGCAACTGGCCCTGCGCCAGCGCAATCCCATGGACTCCACGGCTGTGATCAATATGGTGTGCGGTCCTGCAGGTGAACCGATGGTACGCGCGCTCGAAGAGTGCCACCAGGACACGAATCTCTATCGCAACGCGCTCGATCGCCTGTCCCAGGCGGCGGAACTCATGCCCGCCGAGCGCGCCGAGGCCGTGCTGGTGCTGTTTGTCGCCGTCGGTTGTTCGGCGGATGTGCGGTCCTCGGTGAACTATGCCATCGACTACGCGCACGCGACCTGTGGCGGAGGCACCTCCACGCCGCGTTCGCTTGGCATGTCGATGACCGCGGGCGAACGCGAACCCGCCCCGGCGCACCCCTTGGGCTTGCTGCGCGTACAAAACAGTTTTGTCGTGAGCGCCCCGCGCTGGATTCAGCCGAGTGAGCAGGGTGTTGAGATTGGCGCGCTGGCCACTGGTGAGGGCGATATTACCGACGTCGGCGACGATGTCTCGGCCCGCCATGCCCATATCTGGTGCGATGCTCAAAATATCTGGCACGTCGAGGACTTGTCGTCCACCAACGGAACCGTGGTGGTAAACGGGGCCACGCGCGTTTGCATTCAGGTCGAGCCCGGCCGTTCCGCCCAGCTCAATCCCGGCGACGAGCTCAAGCTCGGCGAATCCACTACCTATGCCATCCTCTTCGGTGCCCTCTAGCCGGCAGTTAGGGACGTTCCTTTTCTGCCGGCACTTGGGGACACTCCTCGGCGCGCCAGAGCCGGTCGCCTGGGGATGGAGAGGCCATTTTGGCCCTTGGCGGTCAGTCGGGGCGAAACTAGAAGATCTTTCCGATTCGCGGCTGTTCATGCTTGTAGAGCATCTAAAACAATAGGATGTTATTCTGGAATATGCCGGGTGCGTGAACTTGCCTGTCTTAGCCTTAATAAGGTATAGGGGAGTTTGGCTCAGGGGTTCCGTCTTGTTCTTCAGCGCAGTATTGTGGGACAGATTTGCTGAGATTGGCGCCTTACACCGCAGAGCGCACGGAAGGCTCTCGATTTGTGTTCTGGCCCCAGAATACAGGGCCTGATACTTACCAACTGTGGCATGGATGTAACATCTGTAGAAATCAACCCTTTTGTTGTCGACCTTTGTAAGAAAAACACTGCCATCAACTCTTTGGATGACGAAACTAGGGTGCTTGAGGGGAGCCTTTACTCCCCTCTGAGAGATGACTCATGTTTTTCGCTTGTCGTTGTGAATCCTCCGTTACTGCCGATTCCGGATGAGATTCCTTATCCCTTCGTTTGAGATGGAGGACAATCGGGTCTGGATAAAACACTTCGTATTCTTAAGGGTGGCGATACGCATTTAGAGAAAAACGGTAAATACTGCTAATAGGGGTGACGACGATGGTGCAGGGGCGACCCGCGATGCTCTCATCAATACGTCGGATACTTGGGAAATCAGGTCTAGATGCATGTATGATGATGCTGTGTGGCTATTCAATTAATCCGCGTTCCGAATGGGTGCAGGGTATAGCTGCGACATCGTATGCTTTTGACCCGGCGCGATACTCAGATATTTCTGAGGCGGTTGACGAAGTTTATACGCACTATGCCGCGCAAGGCGTTTCGGAAGTTTGCACATCTACGT
Organism: Collinsella sp.; assembly: GCA_048205775.1. GTDB lineage: Bacteria > Actinomycetota > Coriobacteriia > Coriobacteriales > Coriobacteriaceae > Collinsella. The sequence goes on from DBEWTR010000232.1 coordinate 6,354, forward strand.
TACGGGCTTAGGTTTCTTCAAGCGAGCAGGCCGGTTGCGTTATTTCGAGCGATTTTTCTAGTCTAGACGACAAAAGGCAAAGGATTTGATGGGTATAAAACGCGGACGTTTGTGGGCGGATGCTCAAATCTATTGTGGCAATCGGGCGGTTGAAAAAGATATTTCAACCGCCCGATTGCCAGGTTCGTCGGAGGAGATGTCCGATTCCGACTCTCTTGTAGGAAGAGCTTGAGATCGTATTGGCCCAAGGCAATCTTAAAGCAGTCTCATTGGCAAATCTTCGCTCCTGTTGTGTTGAGGTGTAAGGTATCAGTGATTGATGTTTTGTGGCGGGTAGATTGGGGCCTTCCTTGATTCGATGCGTTCTCTCGAGGTTCATCAGAGCAAAAGGGGCTTTCGTCTTCATTGCTATCACGGTGATTGGAACCGCTCTCTCCTATGCCATGCCATACGTGAACGGGAAATTCTTAGATTTTCTTCTCGGTAACCGCAGCGAAAGAGACGCCGTACTCTTCGC
>DBEWTR010000234.1:0-6382 GCA_048205775.1 Collinsella sp.
ACGCTGCAGCTCCATACGACGATGTGCCAGTTCACGGTTAAGCTCGTTGAGATCCGACACGTCTTGGGCAAGCAGGGCCGATCCGCCCAGCAGTGGAAAGGCACGGTACATCACATCGGGATCGGACGCCACGGCAAAGGCATGGGCGCGGCCGTGCGCCTGGGTCCGCAACTCCTCGCACACGCCCGCCGGCATCGGCTTCGACACCGGCGTGGCATAGACTTCCTGCAGGTCGCGCGTTAGAACTTTGAGGTCAAGCGGCAAGGTGTCGAAGATGCCGGCGATGTCGTGATATGACGGAATGACACCGCAATCGAGACAGATTTCCATCGCCACCACACACAAGACGCAATAGACGAGCGAGAAGTTGAGCCTCCATGCCCAGGGCACACGCAACGCATATGAGATGGCAAAGAACGCACCGCCCAGCAGCACGAGCGCCGCCGTGCCCGAGAAACGTTGGATGCGAAAGGACGAGGACCGGCCCACCAGGATAAAAAAGGCCACAAAGTTAAAGGCCGTCCACACGAGGACGGCGAAATAACCCCAGCCGTACGTGTAATCGTTGCTCCAGGTGTCGCTTGTACGGTCAAAGTGGAAGACCTGCTGGTGAAAATCGTTGGTGAGCACAAATCCGATAAGCAGGATAGCCACAATCCACAGCGCAGCGCAGTAGCGGCGACCCAGGCGGTGTTGCTCCAGGCCCGCAAGGCGCAGACCACACAACTGGTAGAGCAGCGGAATGAGTGTCATGGGCACGTAGTACAGGTACCACAGCACGGTGGCATAGAACGGCGTGAACGACTTGTACTTGAGAATGACTTCGATCATCCACAGGGCGCAGATGGTGGCGACGGCAACAAGGCGGCGGCGCAGCACATAGTCCAAACAGCGCAGATAGACCGATACGCCCCAGATCGAAAATATAATTGCGGCGACAAGCAGCGGGAGAGAGCTCGAGTGGGCGAGCGCATCCACGACCTCTTCGGACACCCCGCCATAGGCTGGCACGGCGTTAGAAAGTTTGGGGTCGAAGGCGAACAGTGCCGGCAAGACTGCCAAAAGCATGAGGAACATCGCGGTGATGACACCGGCGATAGCAAAGACGCGGTGGCGGTACACCTGATGTGTTATGCCAACAAGGAATCGCGGCATGGCGAAGAGCCTGCCGCCCCTGGGATCCGCCACGGGTGCGGATCGGGCGGCCGCGTTGCCGATATGTCGCTCGCGGGTACCCATAGTGCTTTTAGTGTACCGACAGATGGGTCGAAAAAGCGGGCCGCATGTCCCAAAATCCGCAGACGGCAAGGCGCCCGGCAGCCTCCCCCGTCTGGCACTTCCCGATATCCGCCCGCCCCAAACCACCGCAAAGGAGACAGGCACCTTTGTGGTGGTTTGGGGCGATGCGCTAGTCCACGGTGATGTCGAGATTTTTGCCGATGAGGCCTACGTAGCCGCCTTCGGCTGCCTTGGGGCTGTCAGCATGGCAGAGGACCCACTTGTCGGCCTTCCAGTAGCAGTAGCTGTCGCCGGCCGCAGGCATGTCGGCCGCGACCTCGGGGCGCGGGCCGTTGGTGCCGGCGGGCAGCGCCACCATCACCTGGAAGCCACCGTCGTCGACCATGCACGGCGTGTAGTGCAGCGTGGTGTTGAAGACCTCAACAAGCGTACCGGCCGGTACACGGAACGCCTTGACGCACGCGGTGTCGAGCTTGCCGTCCTCAATCTCCCAGCGATGCGCCACGAGCAGAATAAAATCGCGGGCGCCCAGGTTAAACTCGCTGGCGCGGTGATACTCCAGGCAGTTGAGCTGCGTGTTGTGGCCGTTGCACCAGCCGAGCTGGAAGGGGCGGCCGCCAAACATGAGAAAGCCCAGTTTATCGGCATCCTTGACGCCCTCGAGCTCCGGCGCGCTTGCTACGTACTTACTGCCCTCGGGGATGGGCGTGGCAGAGAGCGCCTCGAGCACGGGCGACGTGAGCTCGGACGGAACGTCATCCCAAACGTCGCCATAGGATTTGAACTCGGGATCGTTGACAGAGTAGATATGCATGTTCACTCCTGTTCGTAAATGTGACTATACGAACATTCTAGAACAAACATGAGCGATTTTGAACGCTCGTCCCAACCAATCAACAAAAAGGCGCCCCCGCATAAGCGAAGGCGCCCAATGCGCGCGTTTTGGGCGATAAAGCCCTTACGCCTGCTGATAGTGCAGGTGCTTCTCGTCGATATCGGCCAGGTCGCGGTCGAGGTAGCGGCGCGCAAGCCAGTTGGCCATGGGGAGGTTCTGGTCCAGGTAGTTACCGCATTCCTCGGGAGCGGCACCGGGGACATCGCCCTCAAAGTCGGCGACAAACTCAAACAGCTCGCGGACGAGCGGCAAGATCTTCTCGCTCGTCAGCTCGCCAAAGACAACCAGGTAAAAGCCCGTGCGGCAGCCCATGGGGCCAAAGTAGACAATGCGGCTCGACCACTCGGCATGATTGCGAAGGAACGTCGCGCCCAGGTGCTCGATGGTGTGGCACTCGGCCGTGTTCATGACCGGCTCCTTGTTGGGCGTGGTCAGGCGCAGGTCAAACGTGGTGACGGCGGCACCGGTCGCCGGATCGCGGTCGATGCGGCTCACATACACGCCGGGCTCAAGCAGCAGATGATCAACGGAAAAGCTGGCGATGCGCTCCATGGCAGATCCTCTCGATAGTCAAATTGGGACGGGGCTCTTTTAGCTGGTTCGAATGGTCGCACCAATCATACCAGTCAAAAAAGCCCCGTCCAAAAGACAACTTAGCCAAGGACACGGGCCATACGCGTCTTGAACTCGGACAGGAAGCGCGGAGCATCCACGGTCAGTGCCACAAGCGCGCTCTTGTCCGGATCGGACAGGCGGCGCTCATCGCAGATGGTGCGACCGCGGTACTCGCCCAGCAGATCAACACGCAGGTTGCAGCCGAGCGCACCTACGAGCGTGGGGTCGATCGCCACGGCAACGGCCAGCGGATCGTGCAGCGCACAACCACCCAGGTAGGGTGCGTTCATCTCGTACGAGCCAATATAGTGCTCGACCATGCTCGCAAATGCGCAGCCCGCCATGGTGCCCGAGCCCGTCCAGCCGGCAATGTCGCGGCGTGTGAGCACCACGCGATGCGTCACTTCCAGACCCACCATGGTGAGCTTACGGCCCGAGCGCAGCACCGCGTCGGCTGCCTCGGGGTCGCTCGCCATATTGGCCTCGGCGCCCGCGCTCACGTTGCCGGGCACGGTAAGGGCGCCGCCCATCACGACCACGCGGCCGATGGACATCATCGCCGCCGCATCGCGCTCCAGGGCGAGCGCCAGGTTGGAGAGCGGGCCAGTCGCTACGTAGACCAAATCGGGACCATAGGTGCGCGCGGCATCGATCAGATAATCGACCGCAGCGTTGCCGTCGGCCGAGGTCGCCCCCACCGGCTCGTAGGGCGACGCGGGCACGCTCGCGCCGCCGATGCCGTTCTTGCCGTGAATGAGCGCGGTGGACGCCGGCGGCGTATAGGGCTCAGTCGCCTGCAGAGGACGGTCGGCACCCAGGTACACCGGAACCTCGGGGCGACCCAGCAGATCGAGCACCGCCAGGCAATTGTGCGCCGATTGCTCGACGCGCACGTTACCAAAGCACGTGGTGATGCCCACGAGCTCCACCTCGGGGCTCGCGATGGCATAGGCCAGCGCCATCGCATCGTCAACACCCATATCCAGATCAAGGATCAGCTTCTTGATTGCCATTGTTCTACTCCGCTTCTCCGTCTTGTACTAAATCGTCTAAATCAAACACGCGCTCAACTTCGGCGCGCGTGGGAATCGATTGCTGAGCGCCCAGGCGCGACACCGTCACCGCCGAGGCGCGAGCGCCCGCGGCCATGCACTCAAAGAGCGGCAAGCCCTCTAGGCGAGCCGCCGCCAACGCGCCGATAAACGTATCGCCGGCGGCCGTGGTATCGACTACCGTACTCGAAAGTGCCGGCATGCGCAGCAGCTCACCGCCATCGCCGAGCGTAACCGAGCCGGCACCGCCCAACGTGATGACCGCAGCTCCGGCACCCTTGTCGAGCAGCGCATTGAGCGCGGTGACGCAACTCGCGTCATCCGTGGGCAGAATGCCCGTCAGCACCTGGCACTCGGTCTCGTTGGGGCAGACCAAGTCGACCGCAGGCCAGACCTCCGCAGGCAGCTCGCAGGCGGGCGCTGGATTAAAAACCGTATAGAACCCCAGCTCGTGAGCGCAAACAAGCGCCTCGGCCGTCGCTGCAAGGTCACATTCGCCCTGGGCGATAAAGACGCTTCCGGCAGCCGGGGCAATCTCGCTGGCGTCGCCGTCGAGCTCATGAGCCACCAGACGCCTCAGCGCGCAGGCAACGTCCGCGCCCGCAAGCGCATGGTTGGCGCCCGGTGACAGTACGATGCGGTTGTCGCCCTCGCAGCGAATGATGGTCGCCGTTCCCGTCTCCACGTCATCGCGATGCACTACAAAGTCACAGTCCACGCCGGCGTCTTGGAGCCCCACCACGAGCGACGCGCCGAACGCGTCGCGACCGACCGCGCCGATCATGTGCGTGCACGCGCCCATACGCGCGGCAGCTACGGCCTGATTGGCGCCCTTGCCGCCGGCGTTGGTGATAAACCCGCTGCCGCCGACGGTCTCGCCCGCGCGCGGTATGCGCTCGCACGCCACCGAAAGGTCCATGTTCATGCTGCCGAACACCGCAACGATGCCGCGATCTGCCATGGAAACCTCCTCATCTGCGGGCTTTGCACCCACCGTCGACCGTCGATTGCGCGCCTTCGCACCTCTATAACTTTAGTTCACTTTGATGTGAACGCACCCTTGAGGTTGCGCCAGCAGCAAGCATTCACAGGAGCAGGCAGCTACAATGAATACGTGCTGATTATTCTCGTCATTGGATGATGTTTTATGGAACAATTCTCGCAATCGGGCTCGCGCGGTCGACGCCGCACGGGCAACGAGCCGGCGCCGCACGAACGCGTGAAGAGCGAACGCCGTGCCAACGAGCCGCGACGCACCACGAGCCCCCATCGCGCTTCTGCCAACAACGCGGGCCGCGCCAACACTCCCGCCGCGGAGCAGACGCCTGCTCGCCCCAAGTCCCGCTACATCCCTGCCCTTGACGGCCTGCGCACGCTTGCCGTCGTCGCGGTGGTGCTCTATCACCTCAACCTCACGTGGGCGCAGGGCGGTCTGCTCGGCGTCACGATCTTCTTTGTGCTTTCGGGCTATCTGATCACACGCCTGCTACTCAACGAAGTCGCTAAGACCGGCCGTATCGACCTCAAGAGCTTCTGGATCCGCCGCATCCGTCGCCTGGTCCCCGCCGTGGTGACCGTCGTGGTGGTGACCTGTGCGCTGTGCACCGTCTTCAACCACGTGATGCTCACCAAGATGCGCCCCGATATCCTGCCGTCGCTGCTGTTCTTCAACAACTGGTGGCAGATTGCCCAAAACGTCTCGTACTTCAACGCCCTGGGCGATCCCTCGCCGCTTACGCACTTTTGGTCGCTCGCCATCGAGGAACAGTTCTACCTGGTTTGGCCCCCGCTGCTGCTCGCTATGGTATCCATGCACATGAGCAAGCCCAACACGCGCCGCGTGGTTCTGGGCCTTGCCGCGGTATCTGCCCTTGCCATGATGGTGCTTTACAACCCTGCCGCCGACCCCAGCCGCGTGTACTACGGCACCGACACCCGCGTGTTCTCGCTGCTGCTGGGTGCCTGGATGGCCTTTATCCCCGATCGCGACCTGGCGCCGGTGCGTCTCGCTCGTCGTTTGGGGCTCAATCGCCTGGCCGGCGCCGCCAAGCACGGCAAGAACGCCGAGGGCAAGCCTGGCGAGAAGGCCGACGAATCAGCCGAGACCGGCCCGGCACAGCCGAGCGCCCTCGTGCGCTTTTGGTCCTCGCCCGCATCCATCGATGTGTTGGGCCTCGTGGGTCTGGTTGGCCTTGCCGCCATGGTCGCGCTCACCAACGGCTACACCGCGTTCCAGTATCGCGGAGGCACGCTGCTGTGCTCGATCCTCACACTCATGGTCATCGCGGCCTGCGTGCAGCCCCAGGGAATGGTTGCCCGCGCGCTGTCCGCCGAGCCGCTCGTATGGGTTGGCAAGCGCTCGTACAGCATCTACCTGTGGCACTATCCCCTGCTGTTGCTCATGAACCCGGTCGCCAACATCAACGATACACCGTGGTGGCAGTACATTTTGCAGGTGCTGTTGGTGGTCGCCGTGGCCGAATGCTCATATCGCTTTATCGAGACGCCGTTTAGGAAGGGCGCCTTTGGGCGCACCGTTGCCGAATTCCGCGATGGCACCACCACGCCCGCCAACTGGGCA
>DBEWTR010000238.1:0-3115 GCA_048205775.1 Collinsella sp.
CCTTGTAACCCTGATAGGCCAAATACATCGACAGCGGCGTCTTGGACGTGCGCGATACGCCCAGCAGCACGATATCGGCACCCGACAGATCGTCGCAGCCGCGCCCGTCATCGTGCTCAACGAAATACTCCATGGCCTCGATACGATGGAAATAGCGGTCATCGGTCCTGTGAATCACGCCCGCAACGCCCTTGGGCGGCACACCGATGAGCGACGACAGCACGGCAAGCGTCGGGCCGATCAGGTCGACCGAGCGAATATGCAACATACCCAGGTAATCGAGCACACGGGCGCGAAGCGCCGGATCGACAATGGTATGGAACACGGCAATATCGCGATGGTCGGCATCGACGCGAGGTCCCACAAACGACTTAACCTGCTCCACCGAGGTCACCTTAGGCAGGCGCAAGAGATGAAAAGTCCCTTCATCAAATTGCCCGGACGCCGCAAGCACCACCTCACAAGCGGTATCGCCGAGCGAGTCGGAGATAACGATAACGGTGGGACGAGCGGTGACCGGGCAATCCATGCGGGGCTCCTTTTGCGCTTACGCGCAGGCTGGCTTACTTTTTGCGGGCAAGCTCACCGATGTTTGCGATGCCGGAGAAAACGGCCTCGAAGCGGTTGAGCAGCTTAAGGCGATTATCGCGGAGCTGCTCGTCCTTGTCCATGACCATGACCTCATCGAAGAAACGGTCGATGGGAGCACGCAGGGCGGCAAGGGCGGCAAATGCGGCCGGGTAATCCTCGGCAGTAAGGGCGACGTCGACAGCAGTCTGAGCAGCCTCGGAGGCGTCGGCAAGCGCGAGCTCGGCCTCGCCCATCAGGCTGCGGTCGTACTCCGCACCCAGCTCGGGCTTGGAGATGTGCGCGGCGCGGGCATAGGCGGTCGCCAGGTTGTCGAACGTCTCAGCGTCGTTCTTGCGGGCCTCGTCGAGGGCGGCGCAGCGGGCGAAGAAGACGGACGGGGCGATGATGTGCACCGCGGAGACGGCGGCAACGGTATCGGCAGGAATCTTCTCGTCGCGGGCCATGCTCACCAGGCGGCCGTGGAAGAAGTCACGGACCTGCTGGGCGACCTCGGCGGCGTCGAACTCAATGCCCTGCTCACTGTAGAGCTCGAGGGCGAAGTCGATGAGCGACGTGGGGTCGATCGGCAGACGGTCGCGCAGGATGTTGATGATGCCGATAGCGGCACGACGCAGCGCATAGGGGTCGGAGGAGCCGGTCGGGGGCTCGCCGATGGCAAAGATACCGGCAATGGTATCGAGCTTGTCGGCACAGGCCACGATGCAGCCAGCGATGCCCTCGGGCAGCTCGTCACCGGCAAAGCGGGGACGATAGTGATCGCGAATGGCGTGGGCGACCTCGTCGTTCTCCCCCATCGCGGTGGCGTAGTAACCGCCCATCACGCCCTGCTGGCTCGTGAACTCGACGACGGCGTTGGATACCAGGTCGGCCTTGCACAGGTGCGCGGCGCGAGCAGCGTCAGCGGCAAGATGAGCGCCCAGATGAGCCTCGCGGGCAATAGCGAGCGCGAGCTGCTCGATGCGCTCGGACTTGGCGAGCACGCTACCGAGCTTCTCCTGGAAGGCGACCTTAGCCAAACGCTCGCGGAACTCATCGAGGGAGATCTTCAGGTCCTCCTCATAGAAGAACTTAGCGTCGTCCAGACGGGCGCGCACGACGCGCTCGTTGCCGTCGATCACGCGCTCGGCGTTCTCGGGCTTGCTGTTGGAGACGACCACGAACTCACGCGTGAGCTTGCCCTCGCCGTCATAGATCGGAAAGTAGCGCTGGTTAGTGAGCATGGACTCGCAGATGATCTCATGCGGGACCTTGAGGAACTCCTCATCGAAGGTACCGACGAGCACCGTCGGCCACTCGCAGAGGTTAATGACCTCCTCAAAGACCTTCTTGGGCGTGTCGACATGACAGCCGGGGCGAGCGGCCTCGACCTCGGCGATACCGGCAAGGATGGCCTCGCGACGACGCTCGGCAGAAAGCACGCCGGCGTCCTCGAGCACCTGCTCGTAGACGGCGGGGCTGGCAACCACATGGTCGCCAGGGCCAAGTACACGATGACCGCGCGTGGTGTTGCCGCTCGTCACGTCGGCAAACGACACGGGCACAACATCCTCGCCCAAAAGGCAGCAGATCCAGCGGACCGGACGAACAAAAGTCGCATGCTCGTGACCCCAGCGCTGGCTGCGGTAGTTGGGCCACTGCAGGCCGGCGATGGTCTTCTCGCACAGAGCGGTCAGAATCGGCGTAGCCGGTGCAGAGGGAATGTTCTTCTCGGCAAAGACATACTCGCGACCGTCGGTGTCCTCGCGACGGACCAGGTCCTCGGCAGCCACACCGCACTTGCGGGCAAAGCCCTGGGCGGCCTTAGTGGCGTTGCCGTCGGCATCGAAGGCAATGTTTGCCGCAGGGCCGCGCTTGACTTCGTGAACCTCGTCGGTCGCGGTGGCGACATTAGCCACGAGCGCGGCAAGACGGCGCGGGCTCGAGATCACGCGGACCTCGCCGTGGGCCAGACCGGCCTCGTCGAGACCCTTGGCGATCATGGTGCCAAGCTGCTTGACGGCATTGTTCAGCGGTGCGGAGGGCATTTCCTCCGTACCGATCTCAAACAGGAAATCTTTAGCGTCTGCCATGGCTTACGCCACCTCGCCTTCCTGGTCGGCATTCTCGTTGACTCCGGCGACCTCGGCCATATAGGCCTCGCAGCACGCCTTGGCGACGGCACGGACGCGCAGGATGTAGTTGGCACGCTCGACTGCGGACAGCGCACCGCGGGCATCGAGCAGGTTGAAGGCATGGCTGCACTTCATGACGCAATCGTACGCCGGCAGCGGAAGCTTGCGCTCCAGGCAGGCATGGCACTCGGCCTCGTAGTCGTCAAACTTCTGACGCATCATCTCGACGTTGGCGACCTCAAAGTTATAGGCACTGAACTCGCGCTCGTTCTCGAGGAACACGTCGCCGTAGGTCATGGGCGTGCCGTCGGGCAGGTAGCTCCACACCAGGTCGTAGACCGAGTTGACGCCCTGGGCGTACATGGCGATACGCTCCAGGCCATAGGTGATCTCGACAGGCACGGGGTCGACCT
>DBEWTR010000243.1:0-2621 GCA_048205775.1 Collinsella sp.
ACGTTGGCAGGCACGCCGTTGGGGGCGATGTAGCCCTGCTCCTGCAGCTCTATTTCTTTGGCGAGGATTGCGTCGAGGACGGCGTCGCTGATCTGGTCAGCGATCTTATCGGGATGACCTTCGGTCACCGACTCCGACGTAAAGACAAAGGACCCGTGTTGGGGCGGGATGGAACGAAGTTCTTCCGACATGATTGTCCTTTCAAAAAACGTGTCCCGGCGACCGTTACCATTCCGCCGGGCTCTCTATGCAAGGGCACATCATAGCGCGTAAATCAAACATTCACACCCTTTCCGCACCTACTCATTGGGGACAGACTTAACTGACCAGCCTTACCTAAGTGCCGACAGGTTGCCCAAAGACTGGTCATTTAAGTCTGTCCCCAATGAGTAGGTCAGTGCCCTTTGTGCGGAGGTTGCTTTGATGCTTTATACTGGTGCGGTTAGACATCCATCCTGCAATCGAGGAGATTTCCATGGCATCAGACGTTCGCGTCCGCTTTGCACCCTCACCGACGGGCAAGCTGCACATTGGCGGCGCCCGCACCGCTATCTATAACTGGGCTTTCGCCCGTGCTAACGGCGGCACGTTCATCCTGCGCATCGACGACACCGACCCCACCCGCTCCACCGACGAGAACACGCAGATCATCCTGCGCGCCATGCGTTGGCTGGGCCTGGACTGGGACGAAGGTCCCGAGGTGGGCGGCGATTTTGGCCCCTACGCCCAGACCGAGCGCCTGGACCTGTACAAGCAGGCCGCCCAGAAGCTTTGGGACGAGGGCAAGGCGAATCCCTGCTTCTGCACCAAGGAGCAGCTCGACGCCGACCGCAAGGCCGCGCAGGAGCGCAAGGACCCCTTCCAGGGCTATCAGCGCCGCTGCCGCGATCTTGATCCCGAGGAGGCCCGCCGTCGCATCGAGGCCGGCGAGTCCTATGTCCTGCGCATCAAGGTGCCCGAGGACCGCGGAGACGTCGTCATCCACGATGCCGTCCACGGCGAGGTGACCTTTGATGCCAAGGAGCTCGACGACTTTGTCATCTTCCGTTCCGACGGCACGCCCACGTACAACTTCGCGACCGTCGTCGACGACGCCATGATGAAGATCACCCACGTCATCCGCGGCGACGACCACTTGTCCAACACCCCGCGTCAGGTCATGGTCTACGAGGCTCTCGGCGCGCCCGTGCCCACGTTCGCCCACATCTCCATGATCCTGGGCGCCGACGGCAAGAAGCTCTCCAAGCGCCACGGCGCCACCTCGGTGGAGGAGTACCGCGACGCCGGTTACCTGTCCGACGCCTTCGTCAACTACCTGGCTCTGCTCGGCTGGTCGCTCGACGGCGAGACCACGATCATCCCGCGCGATGTCCTGGCCAGCAAGTTCTCGCTCGACCGCATCTCCAAGAACCCCGCGACCTTCGACCCCAAGAAGCTCGACTGGGTCAATGCCGAGTACATCAACGGCATGTCCGATGCTCAGTTTGCCGACGAGATCATGGTCCCCGAGCTGCACGAGGCGGGCCTCATCGAGGGCAACGTCGAGTACGGTGAGGACTGGATCGACGCGCTTGCCGCTATCGTCAAGCCGCGCACTAAGATGCCGGCCGACGCTGTGACCGTCGCCGCTCCCATCTTCGCTTCGGCCGAGACGCTCGAGTATGACGAGAAGTCCGTTAACAAGGGCCTGGCCAAGGAGGGCATGGGTGCCATTCTGGATGCCGCCAAGGCCGCGCTCGAGGGTGTTACCGAGTGGACGGCTGCCAACATCGACGCCGCGCTTGAGCCGCTGCCCGAGCAGATGGACCTGAAGAAGCGCGTGGTGTTCCAGGCCGTGCGCGTCGCCGTCTGTGGCAACATGGTGAGCCCTCCGCTGGGCGAGACCATGGCGCTCGTCGGTCGCGACGACTGCCTGGCGCGCATCGACCGCGCCCGCACGATGGCGCTGTAATCGCTGTGCAAACGTATGTATCCGAGCCCCGTTCACCCGAGCGGGGCTCTTGTTTCTGTAGACGTATGGGATAGGAGGTGCTGGGGCCGTGGCCGAGCAACTTTCGCTGTTTGGTTCGCCAGAACCGGAGGAGGTTCCGGTGAAGCCAGTGCCTGCCGCTGCCTCGGCTCAGCCTAAGCCTGCACCTGAACCCATCGCCGCCTACGCGAGCGTGGTCCTCGACATTCCCACCCGTGCGCTGTCCGAGCCGTTTGCCTACGGCATTCCGCAATCCCTTGCCAACGAGGCTCAGATCGGGTCTACGGTTCTGGTCCACTTTGGCAACCGTGCGGCCGCGGGCTACATCGTCGACATTGCGCCCGAGCTGGCTGACCTGCAGGGCAACAGCGCGCTCGACCCCGCGCGCATTAAAGCCATTGAGGCTATCCTCAGCAAACCGCTCTTTACCGCCGAGGCTGCCCGCATCGCGCGCTGGATGAGCCGCGAGTATGTTGCGACGCTTTCAGAGTGCCTGCGCCTGTTTTTGCCCCCGGGCGGCAGTCCGCGGGTGGTCAAGGGCGATGATGGCGTGTGGACCGTTGAGCGCCCCGCCGTTAAACCCATCCAAAACCGCTGGGTCATGCTCACGCCCGAGGGCTTCGACTATACGCCGCCCAAGACCGCAGTTCGC
>DBEWTR010000267.1:0-2397 GCA_048205775.1 Collinsella sp.
ACGAACACTCGCTCAACCGTGCCGCCAAGAGCATGGGCATGGCGTATTCCAAGGCCTGGCGCATCGTAAACGAGGCCGAAGGCCAGCTGGGCTGCAAGCTCATCGAGCGCGACGGCGCCCGCGGATCCACCCTCACCCCCGCCGGCGAGCGGGCCATAGCGGTCTACGAGGAGCTGCAGACCGACATCAACAACGTCATCGCTACCAAAGCCGACGCCCTCATCGCCAGCATCAACGCAAAGTAGTCCTTTTAGGCGGTTTTTAGCCCACAGCGCCCTCGGGTTGAGGCTCGCGCCACAAAACGGGCCCATCTACTACGTTTAGTTGAACACCCACGACCATACCGGACATTATGAAAATAAAACCGCTGGTAAACAGCTTGGTAATTTTCAAAATAGGCGGGTGTGGTCGACCCCTATTGCTTAAACGTAGTAAATAGGCCGTTTTCGTGACACAGACCCCGATTAGCTACTTGCGAAGGGCGTTATCGAGAGTGGCAGCCACCTGCAGAGGGTCGTCGGTGCCGGCGAAGAGGCGGATGGCGCCCCCCTGCTTACCGCGCGGGGCCGAAAGGCGCGTTGCTGAGCCGCCGGCGGGCGACGTGCGGAACTCCCCCGGCAATGTGTCGAACAGCTCACCAGCACTTCGCTCGATAAGGTCAAACTCAACTGCCGGGCCAAAGCCGTGCTCGAGGATTCCCGTTGCAACCGCATGGTCGGGATGCGAGGTCAGCCCGGGATAGCGCACGTTGCGTACCATCTCGTTGGCGGCCAGATACTCGGCCAGCGCACGGGCGCGATCGAAGTGGGCCTGCATGCGAGCGTCGAGCGAAGACAGCCCCCGCTCCAGCATGCAAGCCTCATTAGCAGAAAAGTCGAGTGCAGACGCACCGCAATCCGCAAGAAGCGCATGCGCACACTCGGCGGCGGCATCCACGCGATGGCGCTTGAGCTGCGAGCGCGCCACCGAAGCGGCGACGAGCTTGCGCGGCGCAACGCCGGCACACACACGGTCGAGTGCCTCGAGCGACAGGACGGCACCCAAACGCAGCGGATCGCACCCAAAGACGCTTGCCACGGTGTTATCCACCACGAGCAACGCACGGGCCTCACGCGCCGCCCGACCCAGCGCACGCAGATCGGGCACACGTAGGCCAAACCCGCCGATGGAATTGACGAACCACCACAGATGCGACCCGCCAGCATCAAACGAAGCATCAAAGCCCTCGGACGCGGCGGTAAACGCCGCAACCGACGGCTCCCCCACGAGCACAACGTCGCAGGCATCAAAGCCGCGCGCAAACGCATCGGCAAAGTCATCGGCAAACACGACCAGGCGATCGCTGGGACGCACAATCCCCAGCATCGACAGCGCCGCCGGCACATGCGAGGCCGCAACAAGACACGTTTCACGTGCGCCGGCCCTCACGGCCCAGGTCTCTTCAAGCTGTTGCACGTCCAAGCGACACCGCCCCTTAAATAAAACTGAACCAAACTAGCCGTGATATTCACCGTTGTACTGGATGAGCGTCAGGTCCTCAACGCCGTCGAGCGCGCGGATAGCGTCAGCATAGGGCATATCCACACCGTCCGAGAACACCTCGACGGCCATCTCGACCTTGTCACCGCGCATGGTCTTGGACTTGACGGAAAACTTAGTGCGCCCAAACGCGCGCACGATATCATCGCCGGTGGTCTGCCCCGTGTAGTGGATGACCATCATGTACACGCGCGCCTTGTCCTGGTGGCTCGCAAAGCCGGCGATCATCACCACGATCACCACTGCCGTGAGTCCTACTAGTGCATACATGCCGGCGCCTGCCGTAATGCCTGTGGTAATGGCCCAAAACAGATACAGCAGGTCGAGCGGGTCCTTGACCGCCGTACGATAGCGGACGATAGACAGAGCACCGACCATACCGAGCGAGATGACCACGTTCGTCGAGATCGCGAGCGTGACCATGCAGGTGAGCACGCACATGCCCACGAGCGTCACGGCAAAGCTGCGCGAATACACCACGCCGGTAAAAAAGCGCTTGTACACGTAATAGATCAGGATGCCCATGGCGAGCGCCACGAGCAGTGACAGGCCAATCTTGGCAGGGTCGACCTGACCAAACGCCTCCAAGACGGAGTTCTTAAAAAAGTCCCTGGTGCTCATGGTCTAAATATCCCCTCGGTTCTCAAAATCCGATTCCCAGTAATTAAATCCGCGCAGGTAGGCGGTCTTTTCGTAACACAGGCAGTACTTGGAGACCGCCGTAAGCTCGGCCGCACCTGGCGGCACCATATCGCGCAGCAGCTGCGGGCAAAACTCGGTAAACTTGACCTCCATCACCAGCTTGCCGGGCTCCAGCACGGGCAACGCGGGCAACGTCGCGTCAAAGATGTCAAAGCT
>DBEWTR010000280.1:0-3797 GCA_048205775.1 Collinsella sp.
GTTCCAGTTGAGGTTGTCCAGGTCGAAGGCGCCGAGGTTCTTGATGCGCTTGTCTTTGATCTCCACACCGCAGCCCAGCACGCGCATGAGGTCCATGATGATGTCGGACTTAAAGATGCGCGGATAATCCTCCTTCAGGCAGTTGAGGATCTTGCCTCGGACGGGCATGACACCCTGGAACTCGGCATCGCGCGAGGTGCGAATGGCGCCTGCTGCCGAGTCGCCCTCTACGATGTAGATCTCGCGGCGGCTCTTGTCCTTGGAGCGGCAGTCGATGAACTTCTGCACACGGTTGGCCATGTCGGTCTTCTGCTGCAGGTTGGTCTTGATGCTCTGACGCGTCTTCTCGGCGTTCTCGCGCGAGCGCTTGTTGATGAGCACCTGTTCCATGATCTTGTTGGCGGCGTCTTTGTTCTCGATCAGGTAGGTCGAGAGGCGCTCCTTAAAGAAGGCCGTCATGGCCTGCTGGATAAAGCGGTTATTGATGGCCTTCTTGGTCTGGTTTTCGTAGGACGTCTGGGTGGAGAAGCAGTTGGTCACCAGCACCAGACAGTCCTGGACGTCCTGCCACTTAATGCCGCTCTCGTTTTTGTTGTACTTGCCTTGTTGCTTGATGTAGGCATCGATGGCGCTGGTCAGAGCGCTACGGGCCGCCTTCTCGGGTGAGCCGCCGTTCTCGAGCCACGATGAGTTGTGGTAGTACTCCTGCATCATGAAGGTGCGCGAGAAGCACATGCACGCGGTGATTTTTACGTTGTAATCGGGCAGGTCCTCGCGATCGCGACCGCGACGGTCGGCCTCGATAAAGAAGGGCTCGGTAAGGTAGTCGGTACCGACCTTCTCGAGCACGTAGTCCTCGATGCCCTTGGGATAGCAAAAATCCTCTTCGGAAAACTCGCCATCGTCGCCCTCGATACGCAGGCGGAAGGTCACGTTAGCGTTGACCACGGCCTGACGGCGCATGGTTTCGCGATACCAATCGTGGGGAATGCTAATCGAGGTAAAGACCTCAAGATCGGGGCGCCACTTGATGGTGGTGCCGGTGCGGTTCTCGTCGCTGGGCTCAATCTCGAGTGCCTTCTTTTTGGCACCGACGACCTTGCCTTTTTTAAAGTGCAGGGAGTACTTGTTACCGTCACGCCAGACGGTGACGTCCATGTACTCGGAAGCGTACTGGGTCGCGCAGGAGCCCAGGCCGTTGGTGCCGAGCGAGAAGTCGTAGTCGCCGCCCTGGTTGTTGTTATACTTGCCACCGGCGTAGAGCTCGCAGAAGACGAGCTCCCAGTTAAAGCGCTTCTCGGAAGGGTTCCAGTCGAGCGGGCAGCCACGGCCATTGTCCTCTACCTGGATAGAGCCATCGCGAAAGGCGGTAAGGGTGATGAGCTTGCCGTAGCCCTGGCGTGCCTCGTCAACGGCGTTGGACAGGATCTCGAAGGCGGCATGCGCGCAGCCATCTAGTCCGTCCGAGCCAAAGATGACGGCGGGGCGCAGGCGTACGCGCTCCTCGTCCTTGAGCTGACGAATACTGTCGTTACCATAGTTTGCGGTGTTTTTTGCCATGCTCGCTCTCTTGGTACTTCCTCTTGTGTATTTAAGTCGTATAGATAGTCAAGGTAGCATAGCCCAGCCCGTGGGCGATTCCAACCAACACGAAATCCATCGAACAATCGTTCGATTAGATAATGAATGCTTGGAATGCGGGAGGGGCCTGTCCTATCCAAACATCTGCGGTAGGTCGATGAAGACGGTTCGATCGCTTTCGCCAGCTTCGAAGCCCGAACGGGAGAAGAATCCATAGCGATGGCACTTGAGCCCCGTTGCCTCGACTTGGATGATTTCCTCGTCGACCATTTTTTGCGTGACGGGGGATTTGCGGAACTTTGCTTCGTAGAATGCGTAACCCTCGGGGTCTTGCGTTACCACATCGAACTCGCCGCTCGTCTTGTTTGCGGGATCGTCGTACCAGTACTTGCCTATGGCGTCGAAAGCCGGTTCGATCTTGCCGGTCCTGTTCTGCCGCACGAGGTATTGACGGCAGACCTCCTCGAACATATGAGGAACGTAGTTTTCCTCGAAGTCTTGGGAGACGTGACGATCATAGAAGACTTCCGGGTCGAGCAGCTGACGCGCCGAGGCATTGCGGAAAACATAGCGATAGTAAAAGAGCGAAAGCGGATCCACTACAAAGTAGCCGGACTTACGCTTGTTCGTAGGGTCGTTGATGGGTGCACGCTTTTGGACGATTTCGAGTGACATGAGCTTGTCGAGCACGTCTGCCATGGCCGGACCGCTCGAGACGTGCGACTGTGCCAGCACGTCCCCCCAACGGGAGTAACCTTGTGCGAGAGCCCCGAAAACTTCGTTGGCGTTGGTCATCTTCGAGATCTCGGCGTTGAGATAGGACGGCACCTCGCTTTCTAAGCGGGCGCCAGGTTCCGTGACGAGCTCGATGATGTTGTCGCGTACGCTTTGGGATTGATCGATGAGGCGATTGTAAAAGGGGATGCCGCCAAAAACGCTATAGAGCCGCACCTTGTCCTCGGGCGAGAACGCGGGATAGAACTTCGCAGCGTCAAAGTAATCCATGGGCTTAAGCTCAAGCGCGAGATCAATTCGCCCGTAGAGGGGGCTTTCATGCTCGATGAGGGATTTCATAATCTCAACGTAGGAGCCGCACAGGACAATGTTTAAACGTGAGTCTTCCCTGTGAGCGTCGATTGAGGTCTGAAGAATGCTGTCTAAGCCCTTAACCGCATCTCTCAAGTAGGGGTATTCGTCGAGAACGAGGGTAATGTTCTTGTCTTTGGCTTGGGCAAACAGAAATTCGATGAGCTCGCGGATGCCTGTGAAGGCGAGCGGAGGAAAGCTCAGCGTTTCAGCAACAAGGGCGGACAGACTCTCGAGGTTGTCTGCCTCGGAGGTTTGGCGGCACTCGTAATAGACCGTTGCGACGTCCGACAAATCGGTTAGCGCCTGCTTGATGAGCTCACTTTTTCCGACGCGACGCCTGCCGTAAATGAGAACATTGCGCTGCTCAGGTGCTTTGAGCGTTTTCTTAATACGGGCGAGTTCACGCTCCCTGCCAATGAATTCCACTTACTCGGTTCCTTCCGACTCGGTTTTGTCCGAGTTAATTGTATCGCATGAATCAGATTATGCTCGAGTTTACTCGGACAAAACCGAGTCGGTTCTGTCCGAGTAAGTTTGAATAGTGAACCGAAGTTGTAATGTCCGCATGGCGATGACGAACATGGTTTCCACAATGACAGATATAGTTGACATCTTCTGATAGATGCAATATATTTCTGCCATGTTGCAACGGATATCTGTCCATTACCACGAAAGGAACTCCATGCCGGGCAAAAAGAACCTACGCATGAAGGCGGCGCGCGCGGCGGTTGGCCTTTCGCAAGCTGACTTGGCCGAGGCCGTGGGCGTTACGCGCCAGACCATCGGCCTGATCGAGGCGGGCGGCTACAACCCCACGCTCAATTTGTGCGTGGCAATCTGTAAAGCGCTACGCGTTACGTTGAACGACTTGTTTTGGGAAGACGAGAGCGACGTCGACCCTGACGCTCTTTAGGAGTTCGCTATGAAATTTGAAGATTTAAATCTCGTGCAAAAGTGGCGTGAATATGCCGGCCCAAAGGATGAGCGCCTGGAGGCTGAGAACGCGAAGATCTACAAGATTGGTTTCGTGCTGCTTTCGTTTGGCATGTTGATGATCTTTTTCTACCAGTTTATAGCTCGACAGGTTGCGTGGGTTCACAGCGACGCCAGTGAAATGCCGCATGGCT
>DBEWTR010000281.1:0-4504 GCA_048205775.1 Collinsella sp.
GTACCGCTCGCATATCGCATGCACGGCCTGGCGCGACAGGCGACGTCCGTTCTTATTTAAAAAGACCGCCGAGGTCTCCGTCCCGTGAGCATGGGCGGCCAGGAGAGTGCGCCCGTCACCTATATAGTGTGTCAGGGCGCGAGCCGCGCTTCCCACCAACGGGGCCAGACGCTCCTTGGAGCCCTTACCGCGCACCAGGACAAACCCGTCATCGATATGGATATCGCCCACATCGAGCCCAACCAGCTCACTCACGCGCAAGCCGCAACCGTAAAGCACTTCCAAGATGGCGTGATCGCGCAGTCCCATCTCGCCCTCGGGAAAGTCTTGATCCAGCAGTGCCGAGACGTCCTCCACCGAAAGGTATTCCGGCAGGCGATCTGCCTTTTTGGGCAGGCGCAACGCCGCCGTCGGGTTTTGGGCCACGGCCCCATCGCGCACCAAAAAGGCATGCAGGCCCTTCACGGCAGCAAGCGCGCGCTCCACCGAGGCGTCGGAATAGCCTCCGTCGCGGCGATCGGCAACAAAGCCCTCCACGACCTGACGGGTCACCTCTTCAAAAGACGCAATGTCAGCCCGCTCCAGATAGGCGCAGTACGTCGTCAGGTCACGACGATAGGCCGCAATCGTGTTGCGCGTCAAGCCACGCTCGACCGCGAGGTAATCGAGATACTCCCCCGCCGCCACGGCGAGCGACGAGGGAGTAGCTTCGGTATGTTCCTTATTCGCCGGCACCCTTAGTCCGTAGCGAGGTTCTTGGGCGTCACCTGCAAGCGATCGACGCCCTCATGCTGGCCGATCGAGGCGCGTACGAACTCGCGGAACAGCGGCTGCGGGTTGGTCGGGCGGCTCTTGAACTCGGGATGAGCCTGGGTGGCCACATACCACGGATGTACGTCGCGCGGCAGCTCGACCATCTCGACCAGACGCTCGTCGGGCGAAAGACCCGAGATAACCAGACCGGCGTCCTCGAGCTGGTCACGGAAGGCGTTGTTGAACTCAAAACGGTGACGGTGACGCTCGTAGACGAGCTCCTCGCCGTATGCCTCGCGCGCGAGGGTATCGGCGGCGAGCTTGCACGGATAGGCGCCCAGGCGCATGGTGCCGCCCTTCTCGGTCACGTCCTCCTGCGAGCTCATCAGGTCGATGACACTATACGGGCCGTCCGGATCGAACTCGGAAGAGCTGGCGCCGGCAAGGCCGACCACGTTGCGGGCGAACTCGCACACGGCTACCTGCATACCCAGGCAAATGCCCAGATACGGAATCTTGTGCTCGCGGGCGAACTCGGCCGCGAGGATCTTGCCCTCCAGGGCGCGCTTGCCAAAGCCGCCAGGGACCAAGATGCCCGAGGCGTCACCCAGGACCTCGGAGACGTTCTGCTCGTCGAGGCTCTCGCCATCGACCAGCTGCACGTCAACGTGGCGATCGTAGAACACGCCCGCGTGGTGCAGGGCCTCGATAACCGACAGGTAGGCATCGGGCAGCTGCGTGTACTTGCCCACGACGGCGATCTTCACCTTGTCGGCGTGATGGTTGGCATGGTTCTGCTTGCGCAGGAACTCGTTCCACTCGCTCATGTCGCGCTCACGCGGGTCCAGACCCAGGCGTTCGCAAATGCGCAGGTCAAAGTCCTGCTCGGCAAGCAACTGCGGAACATCGTAGATGCTCGCGCAGTCCTCGTTGGTAAAGACACAGTCGGTGTCGACGTCGCAGAAGCTTGCAATCTTGCCGCGGATGGCATCGTCGATATGGTGGTCGGAGCGCAGAACGATAATATCGGGCTGGATACCAAAGCTGCGGAGCTCCTTAACGGAGTGCTGCGTCGGCTTGGTCTTGACCTCGTGGGCGGCGGCGATATAGGGAACGAGCGACACGTGGATGTAGCAGACGTTCTCGGGGCCGGCCTCCTTGCGATACTGGCGGATGGCCTCGACAAACGGCTGCGACTCGATGTCACCGATAGTGCCGCCCAACTCAGTGATGACCACGTCGGAGCCGGTCTGCTCCTCAATACGACGGAACTTATCCTTAATGGCGTTCGTGACGTGCGGAATCACCTGCACGGTGCCGCCCAAAAAGTCACCGCGACGTTCACGGGCGATCAGGCTCTTATAGATGGCACCAGTCGTAAAGTTGGAATCGCGGGTCAGGTTCTCGTCAATAAAGCGCTCGTAGTGGCCCAGGTCCAGATCGGACTCGTAGCCGTCCTCGGTCACAAAGACCTCGCCATGCTGGAACGGGCTCATGGTGCCGGGGTCGACGTTCAGATACGGGTCGGCCTTTTGCATCGTTACCTTGTAGCCACGCGACTTGAGCAGACGGCCCAGCGAGGCCGCGGTAATACCCTTGCCCAGAGACGAAACCACGCCGCCGGTCACGAACACATGCTTGGTCATATTGAGTTACCTGCGCTTCCCGTAGAAGTTGTCCATACACATCTTACGGGTCTTCATTGTAATACTCGCGACGCGCGCCGCACGCATTTTTTCTTACGCGCAATCGCATTTCTCCATCTCGAAACAAAACGCCGTCCGGTTGCCCAGGCGGCGTCGTTTCCACTATGAATGCACGCTGTTATCGATCGGCGGCTTCATCCTCGATCAAGTCCTTCACGAGCATACCGGCACGGATGCCCTCTAGATACCATTCGCCACGCTCCGTGAGACAAATACCATTTGCGAGCTGGCCGCCGTCGTCGCTGTAGCGCGAGACGACCTCGATGATGTCTTCGGATTCCAAGCGTTCAATTGCCGCGCGGGCGCGATACGGAGACACCCCCACACGCTCGGCAAGCGTCTTGCGCGAAAAGCCATAAAATCCGCCGTTGTCTTCGGACAGCTGTGCGATCTCCATCAGCACCTGCACCTCGACACGCTTCATATCGTTGACACTCGCACGACCCTTGCCAGCCATGGCAGCCTCCTCAAACCGAGCACGGGCATCACCTGCACCGTGCGCGACCGGCACACCCCATGATGGCCGGCAACATCCATCATGCGGCATCCCCGCAAAAGGATGAAACAGTTAGGGTTATTGTATACCGCCCAAATCGCTTATAGGCAGGTAAACGGGCTATTTTTAGGTTAAACGGTAGCTTTGTTGATAAAAGGGGCACACCGAATGCATACCCGATGCGCCCCTTTCAGACCAATTAATCCAGGCTTAGCGGTGGAAGAAACCACGGCGCTCGAACTTGGGCTCGCAGCACACGTTGATGCCCAGCTTGCGCAACACCGTCTCGTCCGTCGGCGAGATGATCACGCTAAAGAAGGCATCGCAGCCGCGCAGCTGCTCCAGGCCCGAAAGGACGCGGGCCGCCGTCTCGCTCGTTGCCGAGGTGATCGAGAGCGCCATAAGCGTCTCGTCGGTGTGCAGGCGCGGGTTCTTGCTACCCAGGAAATGCGTCTTGAGCTTGCTGATAGGCTCGATCGCCTCATCGCTAATGACCTCGAGCTCAAGGTCAACGCCCGAGACATGCTTAAGTGCATTCATGATGAGCGAGCTCGCGGCGCCCAGGCGCGTGGAAGTCTTGCCGGTCACCACGGAGCCATCGGGCATGACCATGGCGCCTACGGGGCCACCCGTCAGCTGCTCCCTGGTAAGGGCGGCCGAGCGTGCCGGCGAGTAGTTCTTGTCGATACCGGCCTTCTTCATAATGATCTTGAGACGGTCGACTTGCTCATCGCCCACGCCGGTACGGCGCACATTTTCGACCGCGGTAAAGTAGCGGCGGACGATCTCCATCTTGGAAGCGTCGCGGCAGGCATCGTCATCGGTAATAGCAAAACCGACCATATTGACGCCCATGTCCGTGGGGCTCTGGTAGGGGCTCTTGCCCAGGATCTTTTCCATCAGAGCACGGACCACCGGGAAAGCCTCGACGTCACGGTTGTAGTTGACCGTGGTCTTGTTGTAGGCCTCCAAGTGGAAGGAGTCGATGATATTGGCGTCGTCGAGATCTGCCGTGGCCGCCTCGTAGGCGATGTTGACCGGATGCGTGAGGGGAAGGTTCCAGACCGGGAAGGTCTCGAACTTGGCGTAGCCGGCGGCGGTGCCGTGTTTGTGCTCGTGATAAAGCTGCGACAGGCAGGTGGCGAGCTTACCCGAGCCAGGACCCGGCGCGGTGACCACGACGAGCGGACGGGTGGTCTCGACAAACTCGTTCTTGCCGTAGCCGTCGTCGGACACGATCAGATCGACGTCGTGGGGATAGCCCTCGATGGGATAGTGCAGCTTGGCGGGAATGCCGAGCGCGTTCAGGCGATTGCGGAAGACATCGGCGGCGGGCTGGCCGGCGTACTGGGTGATAACCACGGCCGCGACAGCAAAACCGTTGCCGCGGAACAGGTCGACCAGGCGCAAGACGTCCTCGTCATAGGTAATGCCCAGGTCGCCACGGGCCTTATTCTTCTCGATGTGGTTCGCGTTGATCGCGATGATGACCTCAACGTCATCGGCAATGCTCTTGAGCATGCGAAACTTGCTGTCCGGTTCAAAACCC
>DBEWTR010000284.1:0-2349 GCA_048205775.1 Collinsella sp.
CATAGCCCTCGGCCACCAGGCGCTCGGGATCGGCAATCGAGATGCCGTCGACGTAATCCATGACCACGACGTGCTCGGTGCACAGATCCAAGTAGGATTTGGGACACGACACGCCATACACGCTTTTGTGGAACTCATAGAAATCGTTGAGGTTTTTGGCCTCGGCCAAAAAGTTGGTCTCCTCGCGAAACGAGGTCCACAGCTCTTCGACCACGCCGTGCAGGTCAACAAACTGATCGGTGTTGACAAACTTGGAAACGATGCGCACCACCGAGCGAATGATGTCGATGTCCTGCGCCATCACCTGCTGCGCACCGGGGCGCTGCACTTTAACGGCCACGTCCTCGCCGGTCACCAGGCGGGCGCGGTGCACCTGCGCGAGCGACGCGCTACCGAGCGGGTTGGGGTCGATGGCGTCGAACATCTGCCCCAAGCGCTGGCCGTACTCCTCTTCCAGACAGCGGAGCACTACCTCATACGGCACCGGCTCTACGTCGGAGCGCAGGCGACGCAGCTCGTCGCAAAACCGCTGCGGCAAGATCTCGGAGCGGTTGGCCAGGATCTGCCCCATCTTGACGAACATGGGGCCGAGCTCTTCGAGCAGGCGGCGCAGGCGCACCGGCGTGAGGTTATCCCACACGCGGTACTTTTTGACCAGGCGAACAATCTGCCCGATGCGTTCGCGGCGGCCCGCCGGCGTGAGCTGGTATTCCTCGTCCGGCGCCATCGCGTCGGGTTCTTCGGGGACCATATCGACAGCGCGCGGCTTCTTGCGAGCACCCGAGACGGCGGCCTCAACCTCATCGACAACCGCCGTCTCGTCACCCAAGGGATCTAGATTGTTGTAATCGGTGGTGGAATCTGCCATCTGCGCTGCTACTCGGCCTCTTCGGCGTCCTCTGCGTCGTCGGGCTCAACAGACTCGACGGGCACCGAGGTCACGTTGTCCTCGACCGAATCGACGATGTCGCGCACATGGGCCAGGAATGCCGTGCGCTCGGGGGCGGTCATGACGCGGACGCGGGCCAGGATAAGCTCGTCGAGCACGCGCTGTGCCGCGGTCTCGCCCTGCATGCCCAGGCGCTCGGTCAGGTCGGAGATGGTGCCGCCGGCCTGCTCGAACATGTCGGATACACTGCGGGCGATATCGGGGGTGCCGGCATCCTTGCGGACCTGCTCACCCTTGGTACCGAGGTCGTCGAGAACCTTCTTGCCGCCCTCGACGGCAACGGCGGCGGCACCGAAGCCCACGTTGATGGCACCGTTAACAAGCTGATCGAGTTTCATAACCATGGTTGACTCCAATCACAAACAACTGCATTGGCGTTCTTGTACCCAAGATCGAGTGAAAGCGACAAAGCGTTTTAGCGCTATTCGATCGACGGGAAATCCCTATCTCACGTTGTCGTTCATCGCGAAAGAGTTCTTCATGGCGCAGCTCGTGGTGTAGAGTGCCTTGCCCAGTAGAGCATCGGTCTCTACGCGAACACACTCGGCAAAGGCCTCGTTGGCGCGTGCAAGTTCGGCAGGCACCTCGGCCTCGGGCAGAGCGGCTACGGCAGCATCGACGTCATGGATCTGCTTGTGGCCCATGCCACCGACCTTCTCCTGATAATCCTCGACCGCGCGACCGCACTCATGGAAGCGGACGTCAGCCAGCGCGCCGATCAAGCGGTTGGCCCAGTAGAAGTTTTCGGACGTCACGCGAGCCTGCGTGTCGGCATAGTACTCGGGCATGGTCTCGACGTTGGCGTACAGCGGAACCAGCGCGTTAAACGAGTTGGAACCAAAGGCCATCCACTGCACGGCGCGATAGGCCGACTGCGCATAGGGACGCAGCTGCAACACGGCGAGCTGGCTGTTGCGGTTGATGCCGATGGGGCGATAAGCGCCGCGCGTGGCGGGCGTGCCCTTGCTACCGTAGCAGTCGTACTCCGTGCCCTGGTAGTGGCTCGAAAGCACGTACTTAATGTCCTCGATGGTCACCTTGCGCTCGGGCACGCGGCTCCAGGGGATATCGTCGCTCTCGGGCGTGTAGTCGGCGTCGGGGCCATCCCACACGTCGCTGGGGTTGAGGCAGCGCTGCATGTACCACGCGCGCGGCGTGTTGTAGACATGGTCGCTGTCGCTGTGCGAGCCAAAGGCCTCGCGCGGGTTAAAGACCGTCGCCGGACCGTCGCCCTCGACGCCCAGCGTCAGGTCCAGATGCCACTCGGCCATCCAGGAGCGCAGGTCGGCCGAGCACATGTGGTCGGTCTGGGCGCCCTCGGCGTCATCCAGGTCAAAGCTGTCGATACCCAGCTGGTTGGGCATGGTCACATAGGCGTCGTCAGGCACGCGCTTGGCAAT
>DBEWTR010000286.1:0-3819 GCA_048205775.1 Collinsella sp.
TATGAAGGGTGTCGCTTCGGCATCCACCCTTCCCATCCTGTCGGGCGTGCTCGTCAAGGCGCAAGACGGCATCTTGGAATTCCAGACCTCTAACTACACCATCTCGATCCGTCATCGCATCGCGGCGCATGTCGAAGAAGAGGGTGAGATGGTTATCCCCTGTAAGATGCTCTCCAATATCACCAAGACTCTCCCCGATGCCCCGGTCACCTTTGAGCTGTCCGAGCGCCAGGTGCTGATCAGTTGCGAGAAGAGCTCGTTCCGCCTGAACACGCTCGATGCCAATGACTTCCCCGAGTTTCCGGCCTATGCCATCGAGAGTGCCGTGGAGCTGCCGACTGATATCTTGTCCGAAATGGTCGGCCGCGTGTGGCGCGTCACCTCGACCGACAAGGCTCGCCCCATCCTGGGCGGCGTGCACATGAAGGTCGAGAACAACACCGTGCGCCTGGTGGCGACCGATTCCTTCCGCTTGGCCGTGTGCGATACGCAGGTCGAGACCTCGACCCTCGAGGGTTCCTTTGAGCTCAACGTTCCGGCCGACGCCTTTAACGACGCGCTGAACATCATGGCCAGCCAGGCGACCATCATGATCGGGGCTACCGACACCCAGGTCGTCTTCGAGGCCGGCAACACCACCTACGTGTCGCGCCGCATCGAGGGCGTGTACCCCAACTACAAGCAGCTCATCCCCGATTCGTGCGTGACGAGCGTCAAGATCGACGTCGCCGCCTTTAACGCCGCCCTCAAACGCGTGGCCGTTATCGCGAGCGCCAACCCCGCCGTCAAGTTCGAGATCGATGTCGAGAACGGGCAGATGGGCCTGTCCTCCATTTCCAATGACCAGGACCTTGCACAGGAGACGATCGATGTCGAGGCCGAGGGCGAGTCGGGTACCATCGCCTTCAACTACCACTACATCTTCGGCTGCCTCAATGCCCTGTCCAAGGAGAAGGAGATCACGCTGGAGCTCAAGAGCTACTCGCAGGCGGGCATCTTCAAGTCCTACGACAAGATCAACTACCTGTACCTGGTCATGCCGGTCCGCATCTAGCGTTGCGCCATGACCATGTTCGCCCGCGATCTTTCCGTCGCGCACTACCGCAGCTTCGATAGCTATCGCCTTGCTCTGGACGAGGGCGTGACGATACTTGCGGGACCCAACGCGGCGGGAAAGACCAATCTCATAGAGGCACTGCAGCTGCTGACGAGCGGCGCCTCGTTTAGGCATCCGACCGCAGCCGAGCTCGTCCATGATGGCGTGGGCTCGTGCAGGGTCGAGCTGAGGCTCGAGGGCGATGGCCGCGTGCTTGACATGGGATTGAGCGCGGAGGACGGTAAGCGCTCGTTTAGCCGCAACGGCAAGAGATGCTCTGCCGCCGGTGTGCGCGGGGTTCTGCCGAGCGTGCTGTTTTGCCCCGACCATCTGGACATGGTTAAGCGGGGCGCCAGTGTGCGCCGCGCCGCCCTCGATGACTTTGGCATGCAACTGAGCGCACGCTATGCCGATCTTGCGAGCACCTATGGGCGCTGCGTGACCCAGCGCAACGCCTTGCTCAAGGAGACCTGGTGCTGCCGCGAGATGCTCGGCGCGTGGAACGATTCGATTGCCCGCGCGGGCTCGGCCCTGCTCGTGCACCGGTTGGCCCTGCTCGACCGGCTGGCGGGCCATGTGCACACTGCCTACGGGCAAGTGGCATCCGGTGAGGCTGCCAACGTGACCTATACGTCCACGCTGGGGGATTTGCCCCAGGTCGAGGATCGCGAAGAGTTGAAGGGCTGGGCGTACGAGCGCATGCTGGCTGTCCTTGATGAGCACGCCGACGAGGAAATTCGCCGCGGCGTGACGTTGGTGGGACCGCATCGCGATGAGATTGAGTTTGCCGTGGCGGGTCGATCCGCCCGTTCATTTGCCAGCCAAGGTCAGCAGCGGACGTTGGTTCTGGCCTGGAAGGTGGCGGAGGTGGCCGTGGCTCGCGATGTCCTGGGCACCGCCCCACTGCTGCTTTTGGATGACGTGATGAGCGAACTCGACGGCGAGCGTCGCGGTGCTTTTTTGCAGTTGATCGGCGATGATATCCAGACGGTCATAACCACGACCAACCTGGGGTATTTTACCGATGACCTGCTTGATCGAGCCAAGGTGGTGGGCATGGGTGAGACGTGCTAATTACGAGCGCGAGAGCGAAACGGTTGCCTTCAGTGGATTATTGAACGCAGAGCGTCAGCGCATCCTGGCGGCCGCGACGCCTGAGCGCCGCGCGCAGATGGAGGCTGCAGAGGAATCTCGCGCGGTCTATCGCGCGTGGAACGCGGTGTGCTCGGGCACGCGCGAGGGGCGGCATGTGACGGGCCTGCGCTACCTGCCCGAGTCCAATGAGCTGCTGGTATATCTCGATTCGCCCTCGTGGACGCAGGAAATGACGCTGTTGCGCGAGATCATCCGCGCGCGCATGGAGCGCGCCGGTGCGCATGTGGATGGCCTGGTGTTCAAAACCACCGCGCCCGGTCACACGCCGCCCGCTGCCAAAGAGCGTCTGCGTCCTGCCGTGGCCGAGCGCCCGCCGGCTCCGCATGCTGACCTAAGTGAGGCCGAGCGCACCGAGATTGAGCGCCAAGTGGCGCCCATCGAAGACCAAAAACTGCGCGAGGCCCTCGAGAACGCCATGAGAGCCAGTGCCGAGTGGGCCAAGGGCGTGCAAAGCAAAAAAGAGCCTTAAATCGCATCTGGTGGCCTTGTAGAGCCAAATACCCTCGTTCCCGAGGGTATTTTTTTACGATAAACTAGTAAGGCTGTACACATTTTCTTGACTGAAGGAGGACGTGTGGCAAACGAAAACGATTACGATGGCGGCGAGATTAAGATTCTCGAAGGTCTCGAGGCCGTTCGTAAGCGCCCGGGCATGTATATCGGCTCGACGAGCGCCAGCGGTCTGCATCACCTGGTGTGGGAGATCGTTGACAACTCCGTCGACGAGGCCATGGCCGGTTTCTGCACCGAGATCCAGGTGACGGTCCACGCCGACAACTCCATCACGGTCGTCGACAACGGGCGCGGCATCCCCGTCGACGAGCACCCTGTTAAAAAGATTCCGACGCTCGAGGTTGTCATGACGATCTTGCACGCCGGCGGTAAGTTCGATAACTCGGCCTATAAGGTCTCGGGCGGCCTGCACGGCGTGGGCATCTCCGTCGTCAACGCACTGTCCAAGCGCGTGGTCGTTCAGGTTCGTCGCGACGGCAACGCCTACGAGATGGAGTTCTCGCGCGGCAAGACCGTCAAGAAGATGGAGGTCGTGGGCACCTCGGATTCGACGGGCACCACCGTCACCTTCTGGCCCGACGACGAGATCTTCGAGACCTGCATTTACGATTTCGATACGCTGCACAACCGTCTGCAGGAGACGGCGTTCCTCAATAAGAACCTCAAAATCGTGCTGACCGACGAGCGCGAGGCGACTCCCCACGTGGAGGAGTTTTGCTACGAGGGCGGCATCATCGACTTCGTCAAGTTCCTCAACGAGGGCAAGGACGTCCCCGAGGCCTTTAAGGAGCCCATCTATATCGAGGGCAAATCGGACCCGGACGCACCTGTGGCCAAGATGGGCGAGGTCGAGGTTTCCCTGCAGTGGAATAGCGGTTACGGCGAGAACGTCATGTCGTTTGCCAACGACATCTACACCCCCGAGGGCGGCATGCACCTTGAGGGCTTCCGCACCGCGCTCACCCGCGTGATCAACGACTACGCGCGCAAACAGAACCTGCTCAAGGAAAAAGACGCCAACCTGACCGGCGACGATGTACGCGAGGGCCTTTCGG
>DBEWTR010000297.1:0-8205 GCA_048205775.1 Collinsella sp.
CTTTTGGCCCCGGGCGCTGCCAGCGTGCCTAGCGCTTACGGATACCCCAGACCAGGGCTCCGACGCCGGCCATGGCAATGACGAATGCCATGAGCAATGCGGCGGCCTGCTGGTCACCCGTGGTGGGCAGGAAACCCTTGACCGTCTTGACGATGTTCGTCACGGTCTTGGGCGTGCCGGGATCGGGTGTCGGCACGGGCGTCTCGGGCTTCTTGTACGTGTTGTTGAACACGATACCCTCGACGCTCCTGTCGCCCTTGGTAAAGGCGACGTTCGCCTTGAGGTTGCCCTCGCCGTCATCGACCACGTTGACGGTCACGGTAAAGACGGACTTGTCGTAGGTCATATCGACCTCGTCGCCCTTGACCTCGCTGATGGTGTAGGCGTGCGTACCGGGCTCGTCGTACTCAAACTTGTCAAAGTTGATCTTGCCGTCGGCATCGTTGGTAACCGTAGACTCGATGTCCTCGCCAACGAGCTTAAAGCTAAACTCGTCCTTCTTGAGTTCGCGTCCCTCGAGCACCTTGATAGCGCCGATGGAAACCTGCGTAGGCATGGCGTGATACTTGTTGGTAAAGCCAGCCGACTCGGTGGTTCCCTCGAGCTTGTGCGTCGCGGTCAGCGTGCCGTCGCCGTTGTCGGAGACGGTGGTCACGACGGTGTAGGTCGTGCCGTCATAGGTGACGCCCTTGTACAGGCCGAGCGCGTTGGGGCAAGCCTCGCGCAGCGTGTACGTGTGCGTGCCGGGTGCCTCGTAGCGAATCGGGCTCAGCGTCACGGTGCCGTTAGCGTCGTTGGTGCCGTTAGCGACAACCACGTCGTCCTCGAGCAGCTCAAACGTGAACTCACCTGCTGCAAGGTCGCGTCCAGTCAGGCGCTTGACTGTCTTGACCTGATCGGTCACGGACGAATCGGTAGGTGCCACGCCGTAGGTGTTGGTAAACGTGAAGGCAGCACCGTCGTCGCCTTCGCGCTTGACGCTCAGATGCCCGGCACCGTCGTCAGACACGGTGTAGGAAACCTTGCGCGTGGCGTTGGTGTCATTGGTCACGCCAGGGGCACTACCGGACTCGGTCACCGTGTAAGTAAAGGTGTGCGAGCGCGGAGCGGTGGGGGCTGCGGGCTCGGGCTCGTCGCTGGGCTCGTCGGCGTTGGCATCGGTGTCGGCCTCTTCAGCCTCTGCCTCGTCGGCCTCTGCCTCGTCGGCCTCGGCTTCGTCAGCTTCGTCTGCCTCGGCCTTATCGGTCGCATCGTCCGTCACGCCCAGAGCGCGGCTGAGGTCCTCGAGCGTAAAGTGGATCTTGCCAAAGTCCACGTTGCCAGCCGCGTCGTTGGCTGTGGTCGTGCGCTCGGGCATCGGGGCACCAGCCTCGTCGGCGGTCACGGTAAAGGTGAACTTGCCCGTGATGTCAGCCGGGGTCAGGCCCTCGGCAGCTTGGAGCTTCTTAGTGCCGGTGAGCGCGGCATCGACGGCTTCGGCGCCGTAGACGTTCTCGAACAAGGGCTCGACGCCGCCGTAGTCGACCGTTGCCGTCAGGGTACCGTCACCGTTGTCGACGACGATAACCTTAAAGCCAAAGCTCCACGTTGTAGCGGAAACGCCATTCGGCAGCCCGAATAAATCTTCGTAGGCCGTGTAGTTAATGGTCCAGGCAAGCTTACCGTCCTTATCGGTACGATAAGCAAGCCCAGCAGCCTCAAGATTAGCAAGCATCTTAGTGTCGTAGTGCAGCGTATCAAAGCTCACGTGCCCGCCGATATTGGGCTTGAGGTTTTCGTATGCCACAAGCTCACCCTGATAGGCGATGCCGAACCAGAACTCGCCGTCGGCCATCGGGCGGCCGGTCAGAGTCTTGGTGGCAACGACCTGAGCGGCGGTGCCGCCAGGCGTGTTGGTCGTAGCGCTGTAACTGTTGTGGAACGGCACCAGGGCCTTCTCGACCTTGTTCTCGCCACTCTTGTGGACCGTCTCATGCGTGCCCTCGGGACCGCCGGAAACGGTCGTCGTAGCAGTGAGCGTGCCGGCGGTGTCGTCGGCGATGGCGATCGTCACCGTACGCACGGCGTCGTCGTAGGTGTAACCGGGCTGGCCGTCGTTCTTCTCGGCCACGGTGTACGTAAAGGTCTTGCCGGCGTCAGCCTGCGTAAATATAACCTCATGACCAGCCAGAATGTCGATCAGTCCGACCGTTGCCTCTGCCGCTGCGGGGGACTTGAAGCTATTAGCCCCGGGCAGCAGACCGAGCGCGCGAGCCGAA
This sequence comes from Collinsella sp., assembly GCA_048205775.1. Classification (GTDB taxonomy): domain Bacteria; phylum Actinomycetota; class Coriobacteriia; order Coriobacteriales; family Coriobacteriaceae; genus Collinsella. The sequence continues at coordinate 2,259 of DBEWTR010000297.1, forward strand.
GCGTCGTCAGCAGGTGTCACGGTAAAGGTGAACTGACCCTCGGTCATGGGGCGGCCATCCAGATACTTGCTGAGCCACAGACCGCCGGCAGCGGTGTAGTTAAGCTCAGTGCGGTACGTGTTGGTAAAGCGTCCGTTTTCCTTCTTGGTGACGTTGGCGGTCAGGCTGCCATCGCCGTTCTCGGTCACGGTCACTTCGGCGGTTGCGACATGCGCGTCATACGTCATGCCGACCGTGCTGCCCGCGTTCTCGCGAATCTCGTACTTATAGGTTCCGGCGGCAGCGTAGTGAATCTTGCCGAACTTGATGGCGGCAATGCCGTCCTTCGCGTCCTTCTTGCTCACGGTTACGGTTGCGGGATCGGGCAGTGGGGCGTCTTCGGGGGCGGTGATGGTAAAGCTGAACTCGTCCCCATCCGTCCAGTCGCGGCCGCTGATGACCTTGCTCAGGTCAAAGTCGAGGTCTGCATCGGTCGGGGTCACGCTGTAAGTGTTCTCGAAGGTCGCAGGCGTGGCGCTCTTCAGCTCGTGCGTAGCGCTGAGGGTACCGTCACCGTTGTCGGTAATGGTGGTCTCGATGGTGTACTTGGCGTCGCTGTACGTGATGCCCTTGCTGGTGGTTCCGCCGTTGACCTCGCGCAGCGTGTAGGGGTACTTGCCGGGCTTGGCGTACTTCACGGCGCCCATCGTGATGTTGCCGCTGGCGTCGTTGGTGCCGGTGGCGACGACCTTGTCGCCCTCGACGAGCTCGAAGGAGAACTCGCCGGCAGCAAGCTCGCGTCCGGTCAGGACCTTATTCGCGGTGATCTGGTCGGTGACGCTGAACTCGTCAGGATTCGGCTTGTAGCTGTTGTTGAACTTCGCCTCGTCGGCTCCATTCAGGACATGCTTCGCCTCGAGCGTGCCGTCGCCCTTGTCGGTGATGGTCGTCTCAATGGTGTAGGTCTTGCCGTCGTAGGTGATGCCGTTGTTGGCGTCGCCCGGGACCTCGCACAGCGTGTAGGTATGCTTGCCGGCAGCGGTGTACTCGATGGGGCTCATCTTGATCTTGCCGCGGTCGTCATTCTTGCCGGTGGCGACAACATCGTTGCCCTCGACGAGCTCGAAGGAGAACTCGCCTTCCTTGAGATCGCGCCCGGTCAGGACCTTGGTCGCCGTGATCTGATCAGTAACACTGAAGCTCTTGGGGGTTACGGTGTAGGCGTTCTCGAAGGTCGCCTTGTCAACATTCTGCAGCTTGTGCTCCACGCTGAGGGTGCCATCGTTGTTATCCTTGACGGTGGTCACAATAGTGTACTCAGCGGTGCTGTAAGTAATGCCGTTTTCGGTGGTGCCGGCCTTGGTCTCGCGCAGTATGTAGGTGTGCTCGCCAGCCGCAGTGTAGGTGACGGGATCCATTACGATCTTGCCGTCGGCATTGTTGGTACCGGTGGCGACCACGTTATTGCCCTCGACGAGCTCGAAACGGAAATCGCCAGCCTTGAGGTCGCGCCCGTCCAGGACCTTGTCCGCGGTGATCAGGTCGGTGACGCTGGAGCTCTTGGGGGTCACGTTGTAGGAGTTCTTGAACTCGGCAACCTTGACGTCCTTCAGAACATGCGTGGCGCTGAGCGTACCGTCGCCGTTGTCCGTGATGGTGGTCTCGATGGTGTACTTGGCGTCACTGTAGGTGATGCCCTTGCTGGTGGTTCCGCCCTTGACCTCGCGCAGCGTATAGGCGTGCGTTCCGGCCTTGGTGTACTCGATGGGGCTCATCGTGATCTTGCCATCGGCGGCGTTCTTGCCGGTGGCAACGACCTTGACGTCCTTGCCCTCGCCCTCGACGAGCTCGAAGGAGAACTCGCCCTCAGCCATGTCGCGGCCGGTCAGGACCTTGGTCGCGGTAATCCGATCCTCGACAGGCTTCACGTTATAGGCATTGGTGAACGTAAATGCCACATCGCCGTCTGGCTTGTGGGATACGCTCAAATTACCCTTGCCGTCATCGGTCACGGTGTAGGAAACCTTGCGCGTGGCGTTGGCGTCGTTGGTCACGCCAGCGACCTCGCCGGACTCAGTCACGGTGTAGGTAAAGGTGTGCTCGCGCTTCTCGGGCTTCTCGCCCAGAGCCTTGTTAAGGTCGTCGAGCGTAAAGGTAATCTTGCCAAAGTCGACCTTGCCCTTGGCATCATTGGTCGCGCTCGCGTTCGTGGGCATGGGTGCGCCCTCTTCACCGGTCACGGTAAAGGTGAACTTGCCGGCAATGTCAGCCGGGGTCAGGCCATCAGGAACCTGCAGATTCTTCTTGCCCACAAGCGATACCTCGACAGGCGCGGCAGTGTAGGCGTTCACAAACTCGTTGCCGGCATCGCCGTAGACAGCCGTCGCCGTCAGGGTACCATCGCCGTTGTCGACAACGGTCACATATGCGTCAATTGCCGCCGTGGTAGTGCTCACGCCCGCAGGCAGCTCGCCGGTCTGCTCGGCAGCAATGTAGCGAATGGTCCACGTGGGCTTGTCTGAGCTAGCGTCAAACGACGCCTTGTCTTCCTCGACCAGCTTGGCAAGCGACTCGGTCGTGTACGTCAGCGGACCGAACTCAACCTTGCCACCCTTGTTGGTTGCATCCAGCAGAACCTCGTCGTGCCCCGCATAGCTCAGCGCAAACTTAAATTCGTCATCGGCCATCAGGCGCCCCGTGAGCGTCTTGGTAGCCTCAAGAGTCAGCGGGGTTTCCGTCTTGGCGCTATAGATGTTCGTGAACTTAGTCTCACCCGAGGTCTTTTCAACGTCGGCCTTAAGCTCACCCTTGGCGTTAACCGTCACAGCCACCTTGAACGTGGCAACGTTCTTGCTGTAGGTAATGCCACCGGCGTCGCCCTTGACCTCGCGGACCTCATAGGTGTACTCGCCCGGCTCGGCATAAGTAATCTTGCCAAAGTTAATGGCTGCCTTGCCCTTGTCGAGATCGGCATTGGTCACAGTTACGGTCGCGGGGTCGGGCATCGGGGCATTGTTGTCGGACGTCGCGGAGAGCTCAAACTCAAACGCATCCGTATCCGCCCACTTGCGGCCCTCGAGCACCTTGGTCAGACCAAAGTCAGTCTTGGTATCCACCGTTGTCGGCTTGGTTGCAAGGCTAAAGATAATCTTGCCGTTGTTGCCCAGGTGCGAATGCACGTGCGTGGAAGTCGCAACGGAGGAAAGGTCATTCCACCTGGGGTTAAGCACGTCGCGCGCGGTCTCGGTCTTGTTACCATTCACCTCCACATCGTCCTTGGTGGTATGCAGCTGGTCGATATAGGCCAAGCGCGCGGTTCCCTTATTAAAGGACCAATAGCCGTCATCTTTGACCAGAGCGCCGTCGTAGCTGGCGATCTCGTGCCCCTCAAACTCCACAACGGCATAGTCGTCCTTCGGCTTGCCGTTTGCGCCCATCGCCACAAACTCGTCCTTGTAGTAATAGACGTCGTTGCCCTGCGGCTTTACCGTCGCGCGCTGGGTGCATTCCTTGTCCGTGTAGATAGGCGTGATTTTTTGGAAGTAATAGTAGCTGTTGGTATCGGCGGGCTCAAACTCGGCGACAACATCGCCCAGCTCGCCGCCCGACCACTTGTTGGCCAGGAAGTAGACCGTCTGGTTGTCGGCGTCCTTGTGGTCATCGATATACTTCTTGAGCACCTTATCGGGCGTAAACAGGTTGTTGCGTGCTTCGTCCTTGACGCTCGAGGTGTATTTAATCTGAATAGGCTTGATGTCATTGAGCGACGTGCGCTCAAAGATCCCGTTTTCCATGTCCACGTGATAGCGGATCAGCGGAATCAGCGATGCGGGGATCTTAACCGTCACGATATCGCCCTGCTGCGCATTGGCAGAGCGCTCGACGGTGATGACCAGGTCCTTGGCCACGCCCGAAAACTCGTACGTGTCCGTATTGCCCTTGGTTGTCTTGGTCACTTCATCAAAGGGGACGCCATTAATCTGAGCGCTGACAAACGTATCGACCTGCATAAAGTCGCCCAGCTCATCACTGAAGGTGATGTAGCCGGACTTGCTCTCGTCGTAACCATCCTCGATCTGAGTGGGAGAGCCCTTGCCCGAGGTGATAGAGCTCGAGATATCATCAAACACCTTCTTGAGCTCATCGGCATTCGACGCAGCCTTGTAGAAATCGGAATTCTCGGTGCGCTTACCAAGCTCATTGGTTGTGTAGGACGTGGCGTTTGGATAGTTGCTCGACACGGCGTGCATGAACTTGTTTTCGTCGCTCGTCCAGTAGTTCGTAGGCTCGTCAGCGGGATTCGCATCATCAAAGATGCCGATGGTGTAGACCGTAGCGCCTTTCCCCTTCATTTTCTTGGCGGCGACTATGGCATTATTGGCAACCGTAGGGTTAAAGTTCCTGACGTCTGTGGGCGTGCCGTCCGTAAAGAACACAACTACCTTCTGGGCATCCTCGCGGCCCGACATGTCGCGAGCAAGTTCAAGGCCGTAATCAGCCCGCGTGGCACCGGCAGGTTCGATGTAGCCGACCGTATTCTTAAGTTCCGTCGCAGCGCTATCAACACACGGCGTCAGGCTCTTCATGGTCTGCGAGTAGTTGTGCGTGTATCCCTGACGATCGCGATACGTATCGTTGCCGATCTCGTTTTTCTTTGCACCCGAAAACTTAACGATGGCAACCTGATGCCGCTTATTCGTATCTTTAATGCTCTTGTTTTGCTCGGCGATGGTGTCGATAAAGGAACTGGCAGCTGCCTTGAGTGCGTCGATGCGTTTGGTCGAATCGCTGTCACCCATGTCATTATCCATCGACCCGGAGGCATCAAGCACCATCACGATATCGAGCGGTTTAGTGACCAGCGACGTTGTGTCAGAAGTCGAAGACATCGTGGAGAGCGTCGTCACAAAGTCGGACTTTTCGTCCTGCGCTGGCTCGACCGTCTTGTCCGTCCAGATTCGGCCTACATAACGTGTCGTCAGGTCCTGCTCGCCGCCCGACGCCCAGTACTGCCAGCGGCCGGTGGTGTCAGGGTCGACTATCTTTCCGCTCACCGTCGGTCCGTCCATTCCGGTGCTGGACCTGGCGTTGGCCTCGGGCAGCATGGCAAATGCTGCAGCCGGCAACACCAGCACCACGGCCAGTATCACCGCCAAGAGACCCCTCGTGTACTTACTCATCGCGTCTCCCTTCTCGCGGTCTCAGACCTTGCAACAGCCTAAAGTTACGAAATGAGACACAATTTGGGCAGGTGACACATGTTCCAGATTCGGTTTTTGGCGTGAGACAAATGTCTCACCAAAGTTGAGACACGGCGTTTTCGCAGGAAAACGGGTGCGACTCAAGATGGACGGGGCAAAAGGGCCCGTTTTCCTCCATCCCCGAGGGAGCAGTCGACGGCGCTCGCCACGAAATGAGCCTATCTACTACGTTTAGTCCGGTACCCCCGACCACAATCGCGTTTCATGCAAAATCGCAGGCGTTCTACCTGCGGTTTTCTTTTCGCGTTTTTCGCCGTGGTTGAGGGTAGCCACCCAAACGTAGTAGATGGGCCTATTTCGTGGCAGACGGGTCACGCGGCAGCCCTCACAAGGCAAAAATGATCCGTTTCCCTCTGTCCACGGGAGATCAAGGGCTGCTACGGATATGGTGCTATTTCAAAACTATGCCGGATTACGGGGCTAAAGTCGGAGTCCTCATCCATACAGCCTTTTTTTGAAAAACGGCAAGCAGTCTACCTGCGGTTTTGTTTTTGCGATTTTCTGTATGGTCGGAGATTCGCTATCCAGCCCCGTAATCCGGCATAGTTTTGTTCGCGACGGCACAACCGCGCGTTTAAGCGCGGGGCCGATGGGGCATTTTTGCCCCACCGGCCCTATTCCAGCGCTATTCCGGCTTGGTTTCTACTGTGGGAGTCTTGTCCGCTGCGACTGGGGTGCGGGCGGTGTCCATAGTCAGGCAGTGCTTG
>DBEWTR010000305.1:0-1927 GCA_048205775.1 Collinsella sp.
GGCCATCGACGAGGTCAAGAAGTTTATCGCCCAGCGCGATCTGGATGCCGCGACCCGCTATGTCCCACCTGTGGTGACGCCGACGCGCGCTGGCGGCTTCGATCAGAAGATTGCCATTATCGGTGCCGGTCCGGCCGGCCTGTCCTGTGCCTTCTATCTGGCCGAGAAGGGCTACAAGCCCGTCGTATTCGAGAAGAACGAGCACCCGGGCGGCATGCTCACCTACGGTATTCCCAGCTTTAAGCTGCAGAAGGATGTTATCGAGGCCGAGGTCGAGGTCATTCGCCTGATGGGTGCCGAGTTCCGCTATGGCGTGGAAGTCGGTCGAGACGTGACGCTCGACGAGCTGCGCGCGCAGGGCTTTAAGGCCTTCTACGTTGCCATTGGCTGCCAGGGCGGCCGCCTCGCCGGTATTCCGGGTGAGGATGCCGAGGACGTGGCCGTGGCCGTCGACTTTTTGCGCGAGGTCAACAGTGGCAAGATCGACGCGCTGCCCGGCCGCACCATTGTGGTGGGCGGCGGCAACGTGGCCATCGACGTTGCCCGCAACGCCTGCCGTCTGGGCTCTGAGCATGTTGAGATGTTCTGCCTGGAGAGCGAGGCCCAGATGCCCGCCAGCGAGGAGGAGCGTCGCGAGGCCGTTGAGGACGGCGCTCACATCAGCTGTGGCTGGGGCCCCAAGGAGATTCACTTGGACGAGGCCGGTCGTGTGTGCGGTATCACCTTCAAGCGCTGCACGCGTGTCTTTGACGACGAAGGCCGTTTTGCGCCCGAGTACGACGAGAACGATCTGCGCCGCGTCGATGCCGATCGTGTCGTCATGTCGATCGGGCAGTCCATTGTGTGGGGCGACCTGCTGGCTGGCTCCAAGGTGGAGCTCGGCCGCGGCCAGGGTGCCCTTGCCGATCCCCAGACCTACCAGACCGCCGAGCCAGACATCTTTGTGGGCGGCGACGTCTACACCGGCCCCAGCTTTGCCATCGACGCTATCGCCGCCGGCCACGAGGCCGCCGTGTCCATCCATCGCTTTGTGCAGCCGGGATCCACGCTCACCATCGGCCGCAATCAGCGCCGCTACACCGCCCTCGACCGCGACGACGTTGTGCTCGAGAGCTACGACAACGCGAGCCGCGAGGTTGCGCATGTGGACCGCGAGCGCGAGAAGGCTGCACCGTTTAGCGAGTATGTTGAGACCTTTACCGAGGAGCAGGTGCGCGCCGAGACCGCCCGCTGCCTGGGCTGCGGCGCCTCGATCGTCGACCCCAACAAGTGCATCGGCTGCGGCCTGTGCACCACCAAGTGCGCGTTCGACGCCATCCATCTGGATCGCGACCGCCCCGAGTGCTCAACGATGGTCAAATACGAGCAAAAGCTCCCCAGCCTCGGCAAGTACGCGCTCAAGCGTGCGATTAAGATTAAATTCGGGAAGAAGTAAAAGAACCTAACAAGTAAGTGAGCGGCACAGAGGCGTCGCTCACTTACGTTTGGCTGACATCGCATCAACCGTTGTGGAAAGGTTTCTACCTTGCATGAATTAGGGATTGTGTATCACATCATTCGCGATGTTGAGAATGTGGCGCGCGCCAATGGCGTGCGTCGCGTTTCGAGCGTGACGTTGCTGCTGGGCGAAGTCTCGGGCGTCGTTCCCGACTTGCTGCTCGACGCTTGGCGCTGGGCGGCAGATAAAAAGTCCATCACCGAGGATGCGGAGCTTATTGTGGAGCCCGTCGAGGCCGTGACACATTGCGAGGCGTGCGGCCGCGACTATTCGACAGTCGAGCACGGCAAGACCTGCCCCCATTGCGGTAGCGGCGAGACATACCTGCTGCAGGGCCAGGAGGTCATGATCAAGCAGATCGAGACCCCCGACGAGGACCCGGCAGACACTGTTCCCGATGACCCCTCCGACGCCCCCGACGCCGTCGAC
>DBEWTR010000333.1:0-2497 GCA_048205775.1 Collinsella sp.
ATACCGCGGGTGCCGCGGTATCACAACAATAGCTAAAAAAAGGGACCGCAAGAAGCGGTCCCTTCTCATGCTCTGGTCGGGTTGACTGGATTTGAACCAGCGACCCCTGCGTCCCGAACGCAGTGCTCTACCAAACTGAGCCACAACCCGTTAGCTCGACTATAGTAACAAAGATTTTCGTCGCGTGCTAGAGAAATTTTTATTTCTTTGTCGCGTCGATTTGAACCGTGTTGGGAATAAGCTCAGTCGCGCAGGCCCACCAGCCATTTTGCTGGGCAGCTCCCGCAAGATGGGCTGCTGCAGCGACGGTATCGCAAATGGCAAACGAGCAGGCACCCGAACCGCACACGTCCACGGCAACGGTTCCCTCCTGTGCGCGCAGCCAGTCGAGAACCGCCTGGATCCGCGGCTCCATCTGCGCGGATATGACGCCCAGATTGTTATGAACGAGCGCATATGCCGCCTCGGCATCGCCGGCGCGTAAGACAGAAGCAATCGCATCGGGTTTTTCCGCGGGCACCGGACTCTCATCAAATCGTCGATAAGCTTCAACCGTTGAAACGCTCGTCTCGTGCGGTTTGACCAATACGACAGGTGTCGCCAGAAGCACAGGATACTCAGTGGCCAGCACATCTCCCCCGCCGACGTAGAATGCGGGACTCGTGTGCAAAAAGAACGGCACGTCGGCGCCGATACCGCGAGCGATGTCATCGAGCGCGGGGTCGGCGCGGTCGATACCCCACAGCTCGGCCAAGGCAACGATGACCGCAGCGGCATCCGTCGAGGGGCCTCCCAGGCCGGCGCACAGCGGGATACGCTTTTCGATCGTCACGCACACGTTGGCATCGCGACCGTAACGCTCGGCCATAGCGATTGCCGCCCGATAGGCCGTATTTTTTTGCATGGGAAAATCGGATGCCGGAACCGTCTGGACGGTCAACGCCTGCGCCGGCGTGACCGTCACGGTATCGGCTAGACCGACGGCTGCCATCAGGGAATCGACCCTGTGATAGCCGCGGGCGTCGCGCTCGGTATGAACCCCCAGATAGAGGTTAATCTTTGCCGGCGCGGTCAGGATGAGGGACCGATCGGTCACCGTTAGTGCTCCTCGAGCTGGTTGCCGAGCGGGGTAAAGATATGTTCGCCGCTCTCGGGGTCGAACAGTTCGACCTGGCCGGTAAGGACATCGATGTACTGGTAGGACTGACGCGATTTGCGGCCGCGACGCTCGTCAACCTCAACGATAAAGACAGCGGGGTGGACGCTCTTGATGGTGCCCATGCGCTCGATGACGCGGGTACGGCCCATGTTGGCCTTAACCTTGACGCGATCGCCCACCATATCGGTCAGCTTCTCGTGGATGTCGTCGACGTGATTGACTTCCATCTCTTCCATGAATAGGGCCTCCAGAGGGTGCAATTCAAAAAGGGGATAATACCCCTAAGATAGACAAAACTCTAATACTATAGCACCCTGCTGCAGGCATACGCAAGCAGCTAAAAAAGCCCGATCTCAAATTGACTACTTACAGATTGTCTGTGTCCAGAACGATGGTAAACGGACCGTCGTTGACTAGGTCGACCTTCATGTCGGCGCCAAAAATGCCGTGCGCTACATGCTCAACGTCCTGAGCGACGAGTGTCAAAAAGTACTCGTAAAGTTCGTTAGCGACATCGGGCGCGCCGGCGTCCGTAAACGACGGACGGCGGCCGTGGCGGCAGTCGGCAAACAGCGTGAACTGCGACACCACGAGCACCTCGCCGTCGACATCCGCCAGCGCCAAGTTGGTCTTGCCGTTCTCGTCCTCGTTGATACGCAGCCCGCGGAGCTTGCCCCACAGCTTGTCGGCTTCGGCGCGTGTGTCGCCGTGGCCCACGCCCAGCAGCACCAAGTAGCCGCGTCCAATACGGCCCACGCACTCGCCGTCGACTGTCACGCTAGCGTTGAGCACGCGCTGCACCACCGCACGCACGGTCTACTCCTCGCCCGTCAGCTTGACGGACAGATGCTCGAGCGCATGGAAACGATGGCTGATGGCGTTCTTCTCGTCCGCCGTGAGCTCGGCCATGGTCTTGCCCGGCGTATCGACCGGCAGGAACAGCGGGTCGTAGCCAAAACCGTGTTCGCCGCGGCCCTCGTGCGCGATAACGCCTTCGCAGGCGCCCTCGCCATAGGTGACCAGGCCGTCCGTATCGATAAGCGCGACGACGCTCATAAAGCGCGCGGTACGGTCCTCGTCTGCCACGCCTTCCAGGTTAACGAGAAGCTTGGCGTTGTTGGCGGCATCGTCGCCATGCACGCCCGCATAGCGCGCGCTGTACACGCCCGGCTCGCCGTCCAACGCATCGACGACCAAGCCGGAGTCGTCGGCGATGGCCATAAGGCCCGTCTCCTCGACCGCAGCCTGCGCCTTGATGATGGCGTTCTCCAAAAACGTCGTGCCGTTTTCCTCGGGGTCCTCAAAATCGCCCAGCTGGCCGAGCGCCACAAAGCGCAC
>DBEWTR010000334.1:0-3892 GCA_048205775.1 Collinsella sp.
TTGCGCTTCTTCTTTTTCTTTTTGGGGTCGGCAGTGGCCATGACTCGTATCCTCCCAATTGAATGTATGAACACTCGCTCATATAATTTCGCGAGCAAAGGCCGCGGCAAGCGCGGCCTTGCAGGCTGGCGTAAACCTGGGCTAGAGAATGATCTCGCAGTCCGGCTCGGCGTCGGCCGTAAACTCCACGACGCGGTTGAGCACCTCGTCGAACTCGGTGTCATCGGCCTCGAGCGTCAGCTTCTGGGTCATAAAGTTGACGGACACGGATTTGACGCCCTCGAGCTTGGCCAGCTCGTCTTGAAGCTCGCGTGCGCAGTTGGCGCAGTCGATCTCGTCGAGTTTAAACTGCTTTTTCATGGTGGGTTCCTTTCCTTGTTTTGCGGCTTGGGTGCAGGCCGCGCTGGTACCGTGGTTGGTTGCTATTCGCAGATATGGCTCATGCCCTGGTTGAGCATGGTGTAGACGTGATCGTCGGCGAGCGAGTAGAGGATGTTGCGGCCGTCGCGGCGGAACTTTACCAGGTGCGACTGCTTAAGCGTGCGCAGCTGGTGCGATACTGCCGACTGCGAGGTTTCGGTTGCCTCGGCGATTTCGGCCACGCAGAGCTCGCGGCCCATGAGGGCATAGAGAATCTTGATGCGCGTGGTGTCGCTGAAGACCTTGAACAGGTCGGCGAGGTCGTAGAGAAGTTCCTCGTCGGGAAGGTCCTCGGGCGAGCAGGTGGTGGGGACGATTGGCTCAGTGGCCTCGGTGTCGGGCTTCGTTTCATCAACGCAGATGCTCATTGCAATATCCTTTCATATGAACATGCGCTCATATAACTTACTTCCGAGTATATGAGCGCATGTTCATATGTCAATATAATTCGTGAAATATTTTGCTATCGAATGACCCTTGTGGCGGCTAAGGGCATCGGTGGGTGCGGATAAGGTCGCCGATGCCAACGAGGCTACCTTGGCGACGTGCAAAAACGGGCCGATATCCACTTGGATATCGGCCCGCATTGCGTCGCTTGAAAAGGACGCCTCGGCGTATTGCTTTTGCACAGGCGCTATGGCTCGGAAGGTATTGCTCGCGAATGGCGCCTCTGCTTGGCAATCTACTTGGCAAACAGGTTCTTGAGGTTGAACTCGGCCTGAACCGTGCGAAGCATGAGGTCGGTGTCGTCCAGGCCCAGATGCTGCTCGCTGGCGTCGGCGGCGAGGGTGCCACGGCGGCGCGCCCAGTTCTCGAGCGCGGCGGGCGCGGATTCGCGGGGGAGCGAGCGCACGTCGGCGTCCAGGCTGCGGCAGATCTGGCGCGAGTCGATGACGATAATCTTGCCGGCGCGGCGTGCCTCGGCGTAACCGTCCAGGTGGATCTTGAACCAACTGTCCTCAAAGGCGGCGTTGTGCGCCATGTACGGGTACTTCTTCATAAGCTTGAGCAGCTGCTTTTGCAGCTCTTTGTTCTCGCGGAAGGGCATTTTGCCGTCGATGTCGTCCCAGGTGATGTGGTGGATATTCGACAACGGCACATCCTCGCCGCGGTAGATATCGGGCAGGCCGCAGTAGTGTGCCTCGGCGTCGTGCGGGACGGCGTCGCTGGTGAGCTCCATGATCTCCCAGCCCACGTTGATGATGTAGCCGCGCTCGGGTGCACGGCCGGTGGTCTCGATGTCGATGCCGAGCACGGTGCCTTGGATAGGCTTGCGGGCGTACGCCACGCCGAGCGCGTCGCGGTCGCCGCGGATCTCGCGCATGACGGACGCGGCGGTGCGCTTTTGCATCTTGCCGATGGCGGCGCAGGTGTCGGCGTCGGACAGACCGCGCGAAAGCGTCGCGGGCGTCACGTTGCGCAGGCGCGCCTCGCCAATCTGGTCGCACAGGTCGCGGTTGCGGTCAGCCAGGTCGCGCACGGTGGCAAAGTCGAAGCTGGGGTCGCCCTCGGCGGTAAAGTACTCGGTTTCGAGCACCTTAAGGGCCTCTTCGCCCTTCTGGCGCTCGGACTCCATGGCGCCATGATCGCCATAGATAAACATGGGAATAAACGGCTGACGCTCGTATTCGAGTGCTTGTGAAACGTTCATATAACTGCTCCTTGGACGGGCCGCACCGCGCGGCTCGGGTTCATTGAGATGTGGCGAGATGATAGTTTACCATGGGCAACTATTGGCATCGCGCCTAGGACAACTACAATACCCTAGTTGACCGCTAGGACTTTTACAATGCTGCCGAAAGACATGAAAGGTTCCATCCGTCATGGATTTGCCGATTGATATTCTGCTCGACGCCGGTAAGGACACGCTCTCGCTGGCGCCGTTTTTGTTGGTGACATATCTGGCCCTCGAGACGCTCGAGCATGTTGCGGGCAACCGCGTTAACGGCGCCATCAAGCGTGCCGGAGCCGCCGGCCCCGTCGTTGGCTCGTTGCTGGGCATGGTGCCGCAGTGCGGCTTTTCGGCAATGGCGGCCACACTGTACGCCGGTCGTGTCGTGACCTTGGGCACGTTGGTGGCGGTGTTCCTTTCGACCTCCGATGAGATGCTGCCGCTGTTGCTCGCCGAGCAGGTGCCCGTGCAGACCATGGCGATGCTTTTGGCTTCGAAGGCACTGATCGCGCTGGTCACGGGCTTTATCGTGGACGCGGCTATCCGCGGCCTTCGTCGTAATGCCCGCGCGCATGCGGCGATTCGCCGTACCGTGCTGGGGACCGCTGCCAATCCGGCTCATGTGAACTGCGCGCACGACGACCATACCGGGGGCGACATCATTGATGAAGTGGCCGAGGCGGGCGTGAGCGCCGACCACATCCACGAGTTGTGCGAGCGCGACCATTGCGGTTGCGATGATGATGAAGATGAACACGAGCGCGACCACGGACACAGCCATGACCACGGTCACGCGGGCGAGCATGAGCACCACCACGGCCATGGGCACGACCGCGGTCACTCCCACGAAGGTGCGCCCGTCCTGTCGATTATCCGCAGCGCGATCTCGCACACCGTGCAGGTTTCGGTTTTTATTTTCCTGGTGACGCTGATTCTAGTTGCCGTGCTCGAGACCTTCGGAGAGTCCGCGATCGAGCAGTTCCTGCGTGGCAACGAGACGCTCGCCGTCTTGGGCTCGGCACTCGTCGGCCTGATCCCCAACTGCTCGGCCAGCGTGGTCATTACGCAGCTGTACCTGGAGGGCGCGCTACAGCTGGCGCCGATGCTCGCCGGCACGCTCATTTCCGCCGGCGTGGGCTATCTTGTCCTGTTCCGCACCAACCGCAGCGCTCGTGAAAACGCCGTGTTCCTGGTCATGATGTACGTCATCGGCGCCGGCTGGGGCCTTATCCTATCCGCCTTCGGCCTCTAAGTAGGCCTAAAAAATGGGCTTCAAATAGCCATGCTCGGCGCCTGCGCAATGCGGCGACGCATGGCATTTTGAAGCCCGTTTTTTGTTGAGCCATGGATTTTGAGCGCTCACACCGCCCAAAGCAAAAAGCAGATTTCCGGACATGTCCCAAAAATCTATCTTGGTTAGTGCAGCAGCTCGGTGAGGTTGCGCTTAAAGCGGGTGCGGTCTTCGCTGGTGAAGGCTGCCGGCCCGCGGGTGCGACCGCCAGCGCGACGCACCTTCTTTTCCTCGTGACGAATAAACAGCTGCATGTCGATGGTTGCTTTGTCGTACACACGCCCGCGCACACCGATTGCGGCGGCATCGCGGCCGAGCACCATGCTCGCCAGGCCAATGTCCTGCGTCACGACCACGTCGCCCGCCTGCAGGCGTTCGACAATGGCAAAGTCGGCGCTGTCGGCGCCCACGCTCACATCGAGCGTCGTGACCCAAAAGCCGCGTCGCGCGTGCTCGGCATCACGCGGGTCGTCGCGGCGAATGTGCCGTTCCAGGTTTTGCGTGCTGTT
>DBEWTR010000343.1:0-2323 GCA_048205775.1 Collinsella sp.
CGACCTGGAGGAATACATAGTCCACTGGAACACGAGCCGGAGGCAGGTAAGATTGAAGGGCCTGACCCCGGAGGAGTACCGGAATCAGGCCCTTGCGGCCTAGTCGCTATTTAGGGCGTCCAAGATTTGGGGCGCAGTTCAAACTGCCAGTGGGCTTTTTGTTGGCGAGTGCCGCTGCCGGCCTTATGCCTCGCGCTCGACCTCGCTCACACACTCATTTTTGATGGTACCGACGAGCGCCTGTAGCGCATCGACCACATGCGGGCGAATGTCTCCGCCAATGAGCACGAGCATGATGTCGTCGCCCACGGTAAGCTCGCCACTCGCCAGCCACACGCGCACATAGCCGATACCCGGCATCGCGCGCGTCGCCTCGATAGCGGCCTGCACCTTTTCGGCATCGAAGCCAAACACCATGCCGCCCACCTTGTGGCCTGGCGCCACGCCATCGGTCTCGACTCCGCGCACTTCGGCCTTGGGCGTCGCGCGCACCACGCCGTTGTGTGTCAGGTACATCCCACAATCAGCCGCCGAAACATCGGCCTTGGCTTCGCGCAGCCAAGCATCAACCGAAGGCATCGATTTGCCGTTCTCAAGCATCATTTCTCCTTTTGATTTCCAGGGTAGTCTTTTTGGGACGGGGCTCCCGGACACTTTATTCCTCGACCGGCGTGAGCACCATGACAGCGCGCGTATTGCTAAATGACAGCGAGCGACAGGTCACGAGCGTCACGACCTTCGTTGCCGAGGCGGCGCGGTCGCCTGCATCGCTCGCCACCGCCGAGGCGCCGTCGAGCATCTCGGACAGGTAATTCTTCAGTCCGTCATCGCCCTCAAAGTTGGGCGTGCGCGCCTTGGCATACGTGTCCTCGACCACCTTGGTCGCCAGCGGGCGCAACTTATACGTCGCATCACGCGTGATGTAGTACACGTATTCCATGCTGTCGAACGTCGCCTGATCGGTCGTATCCGAAATCACGTTGAACATCGAACCGTCGTTCATATGATGACCGTAAATCGTGGTCTGCTGATCCACCATGCCCGGCGCGGTGTCGTCGCTATCCAGGAAGATGGCTCCCGAGGCATTGGCCGTACCGTCGAACAGCGTGTTGAGGTACTTGGAGTTGTTGTTGGTCTGCACCACGGGGTAGTTGATGTTAGTACCGGGCGCGTAAATCCAACCCACAACCTCGGGATTTGTCTGGGCCAGCGCATTGAAGTCGACAATTGGCACGCCACTGGCGTCCTTGTCGCTCACATATTGCTTTTCGATTTTTTGATACGACTCGCTCGCCTGCTTGTAGCCAATCTGCGCGTTGATAAAGATGGCGGCCGCAGCAACGATCAGGCCAATGCCGATGATGATGAGCAGAATGGGAATGACGGAGCGGCGCTTTTTGCGCGGCGGCTCGGTATAGCTCGATGGCGCGGTATGCGCCGAAGAGCGAGGTGACTTCTTGGCCGTACTGTATGACGAAGGGCGATATGCAGCAGGCGTATCCTGACGGCGATGCTTCGCCGGCGTCACGGGGCGCGGCGCGCGCGGCTGTTGAGGAGAGGATGTCCGACCCTGCTGCGGCGCGCGGGCTGCTCCCGACTTGGCTGGATCGGAAATCCGAGAAGCCGAAAAACGCTTTCCCTGATAGTCGGACATGGCTCTCCTTATGCTGCAAATGGACTGGCAGAGCGCTTAGGCGTCAGCCATCTCCTGCTTCATCTTCTCGATAACCTTGCGGTACTCGAGGTCGCAGGCGCCCAGGATCTGCGTGGCGTAAATGGCAGCGTTCTTGGCACCGTTGATGGCCACACAGGCAACGGGCACGCCCGAAGGCATCTGCACCATCGACAGCAGCGAGTCCATACCACCCAGATCGCTCGTCTTCATAGGCACACCGATGACCGGCAGCGGCGTAAACGCAGCAACGACACCGCCCAGGTGAGCAGCCTTGCCAGCAGCAGCGATAATCACCTTGATACCGCGGTCGGCAGCAGTCGAGGCCCACTCATGGACCTTCGCCGGCGTGCGGTGCGCGCTTGCAATCACGAGCTCATAGGGCACGCCCAGCGCCTCGAGCTCGGCGGTGCAACCTTCCATAACGCCCAGATCGGACTTGGAGCCCATGATGATCCCGACAACCGGCTTCTGATCTGCCATAAACAAAGACCTCCTGTTGAGAGCGGTGACGCGGCGGATCCGCGACCCTTAACTACTGAGAGTAGTATAGCTGCTCCCGTCCCTGCGGTCTCTGTGGCGCTTCGTGGGCGGGCCAGGCTTTATCTTCACTCCGGTTGCTTCGCAAAGTCGTTCAGATAGAGCCTGGCC
>DBEWTR010000001.1:0-1531 GCA_048205775.1 Collinsella sp.
GCATCGCGTTTGCCGTGCTGGCGCTGGCGGTCATTGTCGCCATTGCCGTGTACCTGGTTCGCGCGCCTCAGCTCGCCCGCCTGGAGGTTGTGGGCATGGCCATGGTCGCGGGCGGCGCCATCGGCAACGCGATCGATCGCCTTGTCTTTGGATTCGTGACCGATTTTATCGCCACCACCTTCATCGATTTTCCCGTCTTTAACGTGGCCGATATCGGCATTACGGTCGGCGTCGTGCTGGCACTCATCGGTTATATGTTCTTGAGCCCTGCCGCTCGCGAGGTCGATGCGACCGCCGAACTCAACGCTCGTGACGAGGCCCGCGCAAAACGCAAAGCCAAGCAGCGTGGGGAGCGTGCCCGCAAGATTCGCGAAAGGAATGAGCGCTAATGGCCGACATCCATATTCTTGTTGCCGACGATTGCTCTGGCCAGCGTCTTGACGCCTTTCTGGGTACCAACGACGGCTGCCCCACGCGCTCTGCCTGCGCGCATCTGATCGAGGGCGGCGCCGTAATCGTGAACGGCGAGACCTGCCTATCAAAAAAATATGCTGTGCGCGCCGGTGACCGCATCTCGGTCGACCTGCCCGAGCCGCACGACCCGACCGACGTGATTCCCGAGGCCATTCCCCTCGATATCCGCTACGAGGACGACTACCTTATCGTGCTCTCCAAGCAGCGGGGCCTGGTGTGCCATCCCGCCCATGGCCACGAGAGCGGCACCCTTGCGAACGCTCTGGTCTACCACTGTGGCATCGACCATCTTGGTACCGTGCAGGGTGAGGACCGCCCCGGGATCGTGCATCGTTTGGATCGCGATACCTCGGGTCTCATGCTTGCGGCAAAGGACGACGACACGCAGCGCGCGCTTCAAAATCTCATTCGCACGCGTACGCTCGACCGCCGCTATATCACGCTCGTCCACGGGCACATCGCCATGGACGAGGGCACCATTAACACTGGAATTGCCCGCTCTACGCGTGACCGTGTCAAGATGGCGGTTTCGGACGATCCCTTTGCCCGTCAGGCCATTACGACCTTTAGGGTCCTCGAGCGCTTTGATTCCACACGCTTTGACGATGGCTATACGCTCGTCGAGTGCCACCTGTTTACCGGTCGCACGCACCAGATTCGCGTGCATATGCGTCATATCAACCACGCCTGCGTGGGCGATCCGCTCTACGGCAAGTGCGATGCGCGCGCCGACCAGGGCCTGACCAGGCAGTTCCTGCATTCTTGGCGCGTGGCGTTCGACCATCCCGTGACGGGGGAGCGCATTGAGTGCCGCGACGAGTTGCCGTGGGATCTCGCTGCGGTTCTCGATGATCTGGCTCCGCGCTCGTTCGGTCGCACGGCCGCTGGAGATGAAATCGTTCCGCAGCTCGGTCTTCTCGAAGCCTAGCCAGTATTAGGTGGTTTCTTGAACTCGGTAAGCCTGCGGTAAGATATACGGTTGTTTACGTAACGCGTTGCTGGGGGCCTGCATGCTCGCCTTTTTACAAACCAACACACCCATCGTGATCTTCAACCA
>DBEWTR010000004.1:0-9768 GCA_048205775.1 Collinsella sp.
GAGATCGGCTCCGTGGGTGCCACCGGTATGACGAGCCGCTTCTTCGAGAACACCGTCGCCGAGATCATGACGCTCGCCGGCGAGGATAGCCCGCTGGCCCTGCGCCGCGCGCTCGCCCGCAGCCGCATGCTCTCCTCCGACGTGTCCGCCGGTTTCGACCCGGGCTATGCCGGCAAGTTCGAGACGAAGAACGCCGCCTTTATGGGTCGTGGCCTGTGCTTTAACAAGTACACGGGCAGCCGCGGCAAGGGCGGTTCCAACGACGCCGATGCCGAGTACGTGGCCCTCGTCCGCGACATCATGGACGAGGCCGGCGTGGACTTCCAGACCTGTGAGCTCGGTCGCGTCAACGCGGGCGGTGGCGGCACCATCGCCTACATCATGGCCAAGTATGGCATGAACGTCATCGACTCCGGCGTTGCCGTCCTGTCCATGCACGCCCTGTGGGAGGTCGCCAACAAGGCCGATATCTACGAGGCCTACCGCGGCTACAAGGCCTTCATCGAGCGAGCCTAACCAACCCTTCATCAGTTGCGGTGAAATACGGACTAAACTGGCCCATAAACGGCCAAAACAGACCGTATTCCACCGCAACTTCCTTTTTGGCAGAGGAGAGTCCATGCTGCAGGTCATCATTTCGCCCGCCAAGCAGATGCGCGCGGCCCAAGATGCTTTTGAAGTCCTGGACATACCGCCTTTTGCGCACGAAACGGCTCGCCTCCACCGCGCACTGCTAGATATCGAACGAAATGAAGGCAGCGGCGGTCTGCAGACGCTATGGAACGTAAGTGACAAACTGCTGGGGCCTTGCCTCAACACCCTGCATGAGTTCGGGCCCATCCTGAAAAACGGCGATCTCGACAATCCCGCACTCGCCCGACACCTCTCCCCCGCCGTCATGTCCTACCACGGCATCCAATACCAAAGTATGGCGCCCGAGGTCATGGATGCCGCACAGCTCGACTGGCTGCAAAACCATCTCTGGATCCTCTCGGGCCTTTACGGATGCGTACGCCCCTTTCATGCCGTTGAACCGTATCGGCTGGAGATGGGCGCAAAGCTTGCCGTCGACGATGCCCGAGACCTCTACGCGTTTTGGGGCGACAAGCTCGCACGGACCATCGCTCCGGCGAGCTCCAACGCTACGATCGTCAATCTCGCCAGCGCGGAGTACGCCAAAGCCGTTCTGCCCCACCTCGCGGGCGACGCCACAGTCGTCACGTGCCTCTTTGGTGAAGGCATCCGCAACGGCAAGCCCATCCAGCGCTCGACCGCCAGCAAAAAGGCGCGCGGCTCCATGGTGCGCTGGATGGCGGAAAACAAGGTCGAGGATGTAAGCGGGCTCACCGCATTCGACGTTGGCTATCGTCACCTTCCCGAGCTTTCAAATAAAAACACTTTGGTCTTCCTGAACGAACGGGCCTTGTAGGACCACCGCTACTCTTGAATGTACTGCCTAGGCACGACGTCTATTCCGCCAAGCCGTCGGCTTTGGCAATTTCATTTGTCGTGCCGTCCTGATAGGTAATCTTGACATGCTCAACCTCGGACACCTTGACGCCCGACGGAGGCTCCAGACGCCATTCCGCCAGGGCGATATCCATGGTCGTGGGCACATCTCCTTGATCTTTGAGCTTCACCGTCAGCGTTTTGAGCGCCGCGTCAAACGTCACGCGTTCGATTTCTTCGCCTGGAATGGACCCACCACTCAGCTGCAACTGCACAAACTCATCGCGCGGGTACCAATAATCGCCCGGAATGGCGAGCGTATTGGCATTACCGCCAGTACTCCTCACCGCCATAATCGGTAGGCTATCATCGGCCTCAAACTCCCAGGCAGCGCCGCCGCGACCGCCAAACGTCCAAATACAAAAGGCAATCACCAGCACGGCAAGCACCGCAAAGCCAATCGCGACCAACCCATGGTGCGCACGGCCCTCCTCGGCCGATATGTCCCATTGCGTCTCTCGATATAGATGCTTGTCTTCCATGTACGCCTCCCCACAGGCACGTTCGTTAGGCCAATCGTACCCATTCAGGCTATACTTGAGCCCACTACATAAACGGGGAGCTTGCAGGACCAGACGGCAGGCTGAGATTGGGCGCGCCCGCCCTGACCCGCAAACCTGATATGGGTAATGTCAACGAAGGGAGCCGTGCCAATGAGCACACAGACCGAGTCCAAGCTTGTCACGCAAATCGACTTCGCCCGCGCCGGACAGATCACGCCGCAGATGAAGGAAGTCGCCGAGCGCGAGCATCGCGACCCCGAGTACATCCGCGAGCGCGTGGCCGACGGCCGCATCGCCATTCCCGCCAACATCGTGCACATCAAAAAGGGCATGCGCGCCTTTGGTGTCGGCGAGGGCCTGTCCACCAAGGTCAACGTGAACTTGGGCATCTCGGGCGACAAGGCCGATGCCGCCGAGGAATGGAAGAAGGTCAAGATCGCTGAGGACTTTGGCGCCGACGCCATCATGGACCTCTCCAACTCGGGCAAGACGCGCCAGTTCCGCCAGCAGCTCATCGACGAGACGCCGCTCATGGTAGGCACCGTCCCCATGTACGACGCCATCGGCTACATGGAAAAGCCGCTGGTCAAGCTCACCAAGGACGACCTGTTCGAGGTCGTGCGCGCGCACGCCGAGGACGGCGTGGACTTTATGACCATTCACTGCGGCATCAACAAGTCGGTCACCAAGACCTTTAAGGAGACCGGTCGCCTGATGAACATCGTCAGCCGCGGCGGCTCGCTGCTGTTTGGCTGGATGGAGGTCACCGGCAACGAAAACCCCTTCTACGAGTACTTTGACGAGCTGCTCGAGATTTGCCACGAATACGACGTGACGATTTCGCTCGGCGACTCCTGCCGCCCGGGCTGCCTCTACGACTCCAACGACGCCACCGAGACCGCCGAGATGATCGAGCTGGGCAAGCTGTGCAAGCGCGCCTGGGCAGCCGGCGTCCAGGTCATGGTCGAGGGCCCGGGTCACATGGCGCTTGACGAGATCGCCGCCAATATGAAGTTGCAGAAGCGCCTGTGCCACAACGCCCCGTTCTATGTGCTGGGGCCGCTGGTGACCGATATCGGCGTGGGTTACGACCACATCACCGCAGCCATCGGCGGCGCCATCTCCGCCAGCTCCGGTGCCGACTTCCTGTGCTACGTGACACCAGCCGAGCACCTGTGCCTGCCTAACGCTCAGGATGTGCTCGACGGCCTCATGGCCACCAAGATCGCCGCACACGCCGCCGATATCGCCAAAAAGGTGCCCCACGCCCGCGACATGGATGACAAGATGGGCCAGGCACGCCGCAAGCTCGACTGGGACGCCATGTGGAAGTGCGCGCTTGACCCGGTCACCGGCAAGAAGCGCTACGAGGAATCCCCTGCCGCCACCGAGGGCACTTGCACCATGTGTGGCAAGATGTGCGCCGTCCGCACCGTTAACAAGGTGTTCGAAGGCACGACGATCGACCTCGGCATGGAGGACTAACTCGTCACCGGAGCCACAAACGGCCACAAGGTGTTCGTCAATTGTTGACATGTGAACATTTGCCTGCATTTGCGTAACAATTGCATCTCGCGCCCGGGTTCGGCATATCGCCGGCCCGGGCATCTTTATAATGCGGGGTAAAAGACCCATTTGAATCCGACCGGACAAGGGAGCGAACATGGATCACAGTAAGGTACCAGCCGTTCTATCCATCGCAGGATCCGATTCCAGCGGTGGCGCCGGCATTCAGGCAGACATCAAGACCATCACGGCGCACCGTCTGTATGCCGAAACAGCCATCACGGCCATCACCGCACAAAACACGCTCGGTGTCACCGCCGTGCAGAATGTCTCCCCGGATATTGTCGCGGCGCAGATCGATGCCGTCTTTGACGATATCCGACCCAGCGCCGTCAAGATCGGCATGGTTTCCTCTGCTGAGATTATCGAGGTTATCGCCGACCGCCTGAGTGCCTGGGACGCACAAAATATCGTCGTCGATCCCGTCATGGTCGCCACTTCGGGCGCTCGCCTCATTGCCGAGGATGCCGCCGAGGCGCTCACACGTCGCCTGTTCCCGTTGGCGACCGTCATCACGCCCAACATTCCCGAGGCCATGGCGCTGCTCGACTACGAGGTCGATTCCGAGCGCACGCAGCAAAACGCTGCCATGCTCCTCACCCGCCGCTTTGGCTGCGCGTCCCTCGTTAAGGGCGGGCATTTTGTCAACGAGGCCAACGATGTGCTAGCAGAGCCCGCGCCGCTCGATGACGAGGGCAACCACCTGGGCGATCCGCTCACCACGTGGTTCCGCCATAAGCGCATCGAGACCGGTAACACGCATGGCACCGGCTGCACGCTCTCGTCCGCCATCGCCTGTGCGCTGGCGCAGGGCATGGATCTTGCCGACGCCATCAATGCCGGCAAGGCCTACCTAACGGGCGCTCTGGCCGCCGGCTTTGACATGGGCAAAGGCTCCGGCCCCGTCAACCACATGTGGCAGTATTAAGATTCGCAGTCCAAAGCCACCGCAAAGGCGCCCGTCCCCTTTGCGGTGGCTTGGGGTCGCGCTACTCACCGAGCATCTCTTGGAGCTTGGCTGCCACGGCGTGACCCAGGCTCTCGTGGCTTTCGGGCATCATATGCAGATAGTCGATATCGCCCGGCTCGGCAAACTCGGCGGCATTCAAAAAGTCGCAGTCAAACTGTTTAGCAGCATACGCATAGTATTCGGCAAAATGCTCCGAGGCCTCGACGGAGCGCTCGTCAAAGTCGGTCATGTACACATCGGCGATCTGCGGTTTAATCTTGATAGGCGCCATCAGCAGAATACGCGGGCAGGGCGCGGCTTCGGTCCAGGGAAACGCGCGGACGGTGCGAATCAGCGCCATGGCACCGTCAGCGATATCGGCAGCCCCCACGCTAAAGACCGTCTTGCAGTCGTTGGTGCCCAGCATAATCACGATCGCATCCAGCGGCTTATGAGCCTCGAGCAGCATCGGCAACGCGCGGATGCCGTTGAGATTAGTGTCCAGATGGCACATGTCGTCACGCACCGTCGTGCGGCCGTTGAGGCCTTCCTCAATCACGTGCCAGCCCTCGCCCAGGTCGCGCTGGGCCACGCCGCACCAGCGCACATCGTGCGCATAGCGTACCGCGGTGCCGTCGCGCATGCCCGCCGGATCATAGCCGTAGGTATTGCTGTCGCCAAAGCACAGAACGTTTTTCATCGTAAGCCCTTCCTCTAGTAAAAAGTCGGCGGGAGCAGTCTCTCCCGCCGAATCGACCTATCTGTCAGCACATACCGATTACAGGTACTTGCGCCAATCGTCATCGTCTTCATCGTCCTCGGCGGCAGCCTGGGCCTGCTCGGCGGCGCGGGCAGCCGCAGCGCGAGCGGCAACCTGGGCATAGGACTCCTCGTTGCGCTCGGGGAAGTTTGCCAGCACATGCTCGAACTTGGCAAAATCTTCGTCCCAGCGCGTAGAGGGCACGGCAAAAAAGACCTGCTTGACCTTAAAGTCGCCCGATGCGAGCTCCTTGCGGAAGAGCTCGGCCACGGCCTCGGCGTCAAAGCCGTTGTTGTCGCAGCCCCAAGCGCCCAGCACGAGCTTCTCGCGACCCAGCTCGTCGCAGATGGCAAGCACAAAGCGGATGCGATCGCGCAGGGCGTCCAGCAGGGCATCGTCACCCACACGATACTCCTGGCGAGCGCGCTTGGCGTTGGGCGCGGCGGCCACGATCACGTCGGCATACGCATGCACGTGGTTGCGGTCGAAGCGCACCGCAGGCACCACCAGCGCACGGTTGCGGTAAAGCTCGCAGTTGATGTTGCGGCGACGGTTCTCGCCGTACCATTTGCGCTGTTTATCGAGCACGTTGTACAGGTACGAATCGGCACAGAGCGTGGCCTCCTGACCCAGATAGCCCTGGATGTAGCCGCCGCCCGGGTTGGTGAACGAGGCAAAGTCGAGCACGGCCATGTCGCAGAACTGCGCATAGCCTCGGCCGTTATCCAGAATGGCCTGCGTGGCAGAGGCGTCAAGCACGGTGACCTCGGGCAGGACCGGAGCGGGCTCCTCGGCGGCAGGCGCGGACTCGGTCTCCGTGGCCTCCTCTGCGTGTGCAGGCTCGGCCGTAACCTCGGTCTCGGCGCACGCAACCTCAGCGGTCTCGGCCTCGGCGGCCTCAGACTCCTCGGCAACCTGTTCCTCGACAGCGTCGGCCGCTTGGGCCTTGACCTTCATCGCCGCGACAAAACCGGCAGGCATACCATCGAACTCGCACACGCCGGCAAGCGAACGCTCGATGTCCTTGGCGCAGGCCTCGGACATAGCCGCCACATGGCACTCGGCGGCCTTGGCACGCGCCTCGCGCTTGGGATTGGGCTGACCCGTTCGGTTGGACCTGCGGTTACGGTTCCTGTTGTCGACGTCTGCCATAAGTGGCCACCTTTCCTGTCGCTGCCGCTATCGGCTTTTTCCCATCCATGATACCCCGCCGCGCACAAAAAAGACGGCCCCGAAGGACCGCCTTTCGCATCGTTTTACCGTGTCCGGCAGGAAGCGTCGCAATGCCGCGCTTTAATCGCGACGGCCGAGGATGTTCAAAATGCGCAGGAACACGTTAATGATGTCCACGAACAGGTTGGATGCCATGAGCACGGCGTTGGGCAGCGTGGGCGGCACTGTCGTGGCCACATAGGTGTCGTAGCCAATAAAGCCGGCGAACACCACGATCACAATCAGGTCGGTGATGGTCTGCGAGACGCCCATAAACTTCAGCACGATCTCGACCAGAATCGTGGCAAGCAGGATGCCAAAACCAATGCCATACACACGCTGGAAGAACTTGGGGAAGGTCACACCCAACGCGCCAAAGACAAAGGTGATAGCGGCCGTGGCGATAAAGGCAGTGTTGATGGTGGGCAGGTCGTAGTTGGCAAGGCCAAACGACGCGGTCAGGCCAAAGGTGCTCGCAAAGATTACGTAGCCCACAAGGGACAGGCCCACGGACTGCTTGCTGGCGGCGGCCGACATCATGACCATGCCGACGATGGTCAAAATAAATGAGCCAAAGACCAGCGGCAAAGCGGCGCCGCTCATCATCATGCGCGCAAACGACATGGTGCTCGTAAAGTAAGCACCGACGCCCATGGCGCAAAAGCCCAAAAAGATCAGGGCAGACATGACAAGGTTGTACGCGCGCGGCGACATCTCCTTGGCACGGCTTGCACCGGTCTCGATGGGGCCGTTCTGATAGCCCTGGATATCGTTCATACTTCGTCCTTTCAAAAAGCGCACGACAGCGCCGTAGGTGACAAGATTCCTGCCATTGTACCCGAATGCCGCACGTCCTTACCTACGGCGCTCGCCCTCAAGCGTACGATCAAAGGCCCAGACCCACCAACGCATCACGTGTGCCTGCGAGCCGTCTGCCCGCTCGCGCGTCTGGTCCTCCAGATACAACTCGGTCGCGTGCCCGCCAAAACGCACCTTATATGTTGCCGTACGGATGCCGTAGACCATCAGGCCAAACCCGGTGGTCGAGATAATTTCGTCGATCGTAAAACAACGGCCGTCGACCCAGCAGACGGTGACCGGCACGACCTGTCCGCCCGCGAGGATGCGGGCCACGACGTCCACATACTGCTTGTGCACGCGCCGAGTTTTGCCGTCTGTCTGTCGATATTCCATGCCTCCTATTATCGAACGCATGTTTGTATGTTGTAAAGCGAACAGACTGTGGTTTTGGAGTGTCGTAGTAATCGCACGTGTCCGCATGGCGTGTTAGCAAAAAGAACACCCGCGGTCAACAGGGCTAATATTCAATTTTAGTGCCAAAAAGTCCACTTCTCCCATCAGAACTCGGTAAAGAGACCCGCAGGAGGTGATACGATTTATCATGTTTTTGTAACGTGTCTGCAAACTTCGAGAAAGCCCATATATGGACGTAACGTTCTCAACCTTCCTCGGCCAAATTGTGTCGAACCCAGTCCTTGCCGTCACCGTGATCCTCGCGTTGGGTGCCATCTTCGTCAATGGATGGACCGACGCGCCCAACGCCATCGCGACCTGCGTCACTACGCGTTGCATGCCCGCCCGCGCCGCCATTCTCATGAGCGCCGCATTCAACTTCCTCGGCGTGCTCATCATGACGCACTTTAACGCGAGCGTCGCCAACACCATCTCACATATCGTCGACTTTGGCGGAAACAGCACCATGGCGCTCGCCTGCCTATGCGCGGCGCTGTTCTCCATCGTCGTCTACGGCGCCACAGCGTCGCGTTTTGGCATCCCCACCTCGCAAAGCCACAGCCTTATCGCCGGCCTGACCGGTGCCGCCATCGCCCTCGGCGGTGCGAGCAGCGTCAACGTCCACGAGTGGATGAAGGTCATCTACGGCCTGGCGCTCTCCATCGGCCTGGGCTTTGTCATGGGCTGGGTCCTGTGCAAGCTCGTCTCGATTCTTTTCGCCGCCGCCAACAGGCGACGTGCCAATGTCTTCTTTAAATACGCTCAGATCGCGAGCGCTGCGGCCATGAGCTTTATGCACGGCGCGCAGGATGGACAGAAGTTCATCGGCGTGCTCTTTTTAGGCGTGGCCTTTGCCAGCGGCCAGACGAGCGTCGGCGATGCAGGCATCCCCATCTGGATTATGCTGCTGTGCTCGGCCACTATGGGTATCGGCACCAGCGTGGGCGGCGAGCGCATCATCAAGTCCGTCGGCCAGAGCATGGTCAAGCTCGAAAAGTATCAGGGCTTCTCCGCCGACCTGGCGGGCGCCGCAAACCTGCTGCTTGCCACCCTTACCGGCATCCCCGTGTCCTCCACACACATCAAGACCTGCGCCATCATGGGCGTCGGTGCCGTCAAGCGCCTCTCAGCCATCAACTTCGGCGTCGTCAAAGACATGATGTTCACCTGGTTCTTCACCTTCCCCGCCTGCGGACTCATCAGCTTTGTCATGGCCAAGCTGTTCATGATGTTCCTCTAGTCAAACCGAACGTCCATCCGGACCGCAACACTTCGCCCACCCGTCTTCGCCTCGAAAGGACCCACCCATGGCAAAGAAACCCGATTCGTTCTACTTTGACAACTACGTCGCTTGCGCCGACCTCGCCGTCCAGGCCGCAGAGCTGCTCACCAAGATTTTTGAGAACTTCGATCCCGCGCAGATTCACGACATGCTCAATAAGATGCATGCGATTGAGCATGCGGCAGACAAGAAGCACCACGAGCTCGAAGACGCCCTGCTCACCGCCTTTATCACCCCGCTCGAGCGCGAGGATCTGGATCTGATGAGCTGCGCGCTCGACACCGTGCTCGACCGCATCGAGGGCGTCGTGCAGCGCGTCTACTTCACCAACATTCAGAGCATCCATCCCGACGCCATCGTCATCGCCCACAAGGTGACTGACGCCTGCCGCGCCATGAAAGACCTGATGGTCGAGCTTCCCAACTACCGCAAGTCCAAAACGCTGCGCGAGCTGGTCATCCAGATCAACACCATCGAGTCCGAGGCCGACGAGCTCTACATCAACGCCATGCGCAACCTGCACGTTAACGGCAAGGATCCGCTCGAGGTCATCGCTTGGCGTGACGTCTACGCCTTCCTGGAGTACTGCGCCGACTGCTGCGAGAACGTGGCCGATGTCGTGGATTCGATTGTCATGAAGAACAGTTAATTGGGGGTACGTGCCCCGGCGGTCGCGGGCCCGGCCACTAATAACCTTTTTCACTCCGGCTGCAAGCAGAGTCGTTCAAAAGGT
>DBEWTR010000010.1:0-2489 GCA_048205775.1 Collinsella sp.
AGCGAGAATGTTTGAGCACGGGATGATATGTGGGCGCTCAGCACCGGGGACGGTGGGACCTACTCTGTCTCGCCCGGTCGAGCGCCGCGGGCCAGGGCGTCCTGGTACTCCTTGACTGCCTTGATGCGCTGCATCGGCTTCAGTCGCTCGAACATGGTGTTACCGTGCAGGTGATCGATCTCGTGCTGCAGGCACACGCAGAACAGATCGCCCGTGGCCTCATAGCGAATAAGGTTGGCATCCAAGTCATACGCCTCGACGACGACATGGTCGGGACGCTCGATCTCGCAGCTAATGCCGGGGATGGACAGGCAGCCCTCGCTAAACGGCACCAGATGGTCGCTCTGCTCCACGATCACGGGATTGATGAGCACGTAGGGGTCATAGTCGTTCTTGTCGCTGTAGTCGCAGTCGATGGTGACGAGCTGAATAAGCTCGCCGATCTGCGGGGCAGCCAGGCCGCAACCGCCGTTATCGAACATCATCTTCTTCATCTTCTCGGCAAGCGCCTCGATCGCCGGAGTGATCTCCTCGATGACGGCGCACTCCTGGCGCAGACGAGGGTCGGGCGACAGTACGATTCCGTTGGCTTCCATGGCCATCCTTTCGGGTTGTTACATCAAATCATAGGCGTCGACGTCAACACTCACGCTCACGCCGCGCACGGAGCCCACCTCTTTGAGGCAGGCGTCGATATCATCAGAGACATGGTACCCCACGGGCGACTTCACAAGCAGATGGAAGCGGTAACGGTCCTTGGCTCTCTCGATTACACACGAAGCCGGGCCCAGCACCTGCGGCACGGCACTCCCCGCCCGTAAAAAGTCGGGCGCGGCGGCATGCCAACGACGCTTAAGAAGCTTTACAATGCGCCCGATGTAGTCCTGCGCGTCGTCTCGGTTCGCCGACCACACCAAAATGTTGACCAGGCGAACAAACGGCGGGTACAGCGCGTCGCGGCGCTGGTCCAGGTCGTAGTCGGTAAAGATCGAACGGTCGTGCTCAGCGACAGCGCGAATGACCGGATCTTCGGGCAGGTAGGTCTGGATGATCACCTCACCGGGGCGATCGCCGCGGCCGGCGCGGCCCGCAACCTGCTCCAGCAAGTCGTAGGCGCGCTCTCCTGCGCGGAAGTCCGGCAGCTTGAGGGCGAAATCGGCATTGACCACGCCCACGAGCGTGACCTCGGGAAAGTCGAGGCCCTTGGCGATCATCTGGGTGCCCAGCAGCACCGCACAATCGGCGGCATCGAACTGCTCGAGCAGCTTTTTGTGCGCATCCTTGCC
Organism: Collinsella sp.; assembly: GCA_048205775.1. GTDB lineage: Bacteria > Actinomycetota > Coriobacteriia > Coriobacteriales > Coriobacteriaceae > Collinsella. The sequence goes on from DBEWTR010000010.1 coordinate 1,287, forward strand.
GCGCGTGGAATCGGCATCCATGCGAATGATGGCGACGTCCTCGGGCAACATCTGGTGCAGTGCGTCCTCGATCTGCTGCGTGCCCAGGCCCATTTTTGCCAGGTAGCGGCTGCCGCATTTGGGGCAGCGGCTCGTGGGCGCGGGATACGGCTGCACGCGCCAGGACGAACCACAGGTGTGGCACTGCAGTGTATGGGTGCGCTCGTGGTACGTAAGCGCCGTGGAGCAGTGGTTGCAGGTGGGGACGCAACCGCACTCGCGGCACATCAGGAACGGCGCAAAGCCGCGGCGGTTGTGCAACAGCACGGCTTTTTCGCGGCGCTCGACCACACGCTCCAGGCCTTCCATCAAGAGTTTTGAGAACATGGAGCGGCTGCCGTACGAGAACTCGCGGCGCAGGTCGGCGATTCGAACAGTGGGTAGCACCGCATGTCCCGGGCGCTCGGGCATCTCAACGCGCGTCCAGGTGGCACCGCTGTACGTTCCGCGGCGGCAGCGGTCGAGCGCTTCGGCAGAAGGCGTGGCCGAGCCCAGCACGAGCGGGCAGCGATAGCGGCGAGCCATCTCGGCCGCCACCTCGCGCGCATGGTAGCGCGGGCTGGAACCCTGCTTATAGCTGGTCTCGTGCTCCTCGTCGATAATGATGAGGCCCAGATCCCTGAGCGGGCAAAAGAGCGCCGAGCGGGCGCCGACGACCACGCGGGCCGCTCCACTGGCGACCATATCCCACTGGTCCAGGCGCTCGCCGGCCGAAAGGCGCGAATGGAACACGGCGACCGTCTCGCAAAAGCGCGAGCGGAAGCGGCCGACGGTCTGGGCCGTCAGCGAGATCTCGGGCACAAGCACGCAGGCCGAACGGCCGGCGGCCAGCACGCGCTCGATAGCTGAGAGGTAGACCTCAGTTTTGCCGGAGCCCGTAACACCGTCCACGAGCACCACGTCGCCGTGCGCATCCAGGCGAGCGCGCTCAATCTGCGCGAGTGCCTGCTGCTGGCCGTTGGTAAGTGCGACCGGCGCCTTGCCGCTTGCCGAGGACAGCGTGGTCTGCTCGCTGCAGCCGCGCCAGGCGCGGCGCTCCTCCACCACCACGACGCCGCGTTTTTCGAGCGCCTTGATGGTCGCCGACATGCTGTTATAGAGAAGGTTGAGGTCGCGCGTCGTGACCGGTCCGCACTGGAGCGCCTCGATGAGCTGACGCTGGCG
>DBEWTR010000027.1:0-3536 GCA_048205775.1 Collinsella sp.
GACATCGGCCGCGTCACCGTCGTAAGCGCACAAATGCTCCGGAAAGCTGCTCCAGGGATAACGCTCAATGAGACTGATGCCCGCCTCCTGCGGATCGGCGTGAACGGAGCGAATAGCCTCCATCACCTGCCAGTCGGTATCGAGCGAGCGCCGGTCAAAACGGTTCTGGAACAGATGCCCTGTGCGCCCCGTGCGTTTATTGAACCGCCGCGCGTACGTCAAAAGCAGCCGGTGCATCGCCGCGCTCATCGCGTCCTCGTAATCTGCAAGCACCAGACGCACGTGATTGCCCATAAGGCACCAGGCGATAACCGTCACGCCCGCCTTGCGGCAGCACTCGCGCATCAGCTCCAAAAACTCCCACCGGTCGTCATCGCCCTCAAAGATGAGCCGCTTGCCCGTACCGAGGGCACAGACATGGTAAAAGCCGGTAACCGTTCTCCAAACGCGCTGCATGGCGCTCCCTTCGCCGGGATCTGCTTGCCATCCAATACAGCACGATTGAAGCGTGCCATCAAAACATTCACGCAAAACAATACACTCGCGCGGCCAAAGGCAGTAATCAGGCGGCGAACGGCACCGTTGCAACAGGTCAACCCCCGCAATGCTTACAAGAGCTGACCAATAGCTTGCCCAAGACGGACCCCCTCTACGGAAGTTCGCGACCACAGAACATAGAGTTAAACCGTTTCAATTAAAACTTCCGGACTTCTCGCTACGAAAACTGAGCCGTTCGCCGAATATTCCGTGCATTTCGCGGTATTATAGGGGCTGCATGTCATGTCCCTTTCGAAGGGTCGCCCGGCAATCGCCAGCCACGACCCCCAGACGGGACGCCAACACGATAGAGAGGAGAGGCATGCAGTACTCACAGGAAGTGGAGAACATGTGCCCCGTTGCCAAGGGTGCATACCACGGCCCCGCACCCATCCCCGAGGAGGGCAAGTGGGTCCAGGCTAAGGAGATTTCCGACATCTCCGGTCTTACGCACGGTGTGGGTTGGTGCGCACCTCAGCAGGGCGCCTGCAAGCTCACGCTGAACGTCAAGGACGGCATCATCGAGGAGGCCCTCGTTGAGACCATCGGCTGCTCGGGCATGACCCACTCTGCCGCCATGGCTTCCGAGATCCTTCCCGGTAAGACCATCCTCGAGGCCCTCAACACCGACCTCGTCTGCGACGCCATCAACGTTGCTATGCGCGAGATCTTCCTGCAGATCGTTTACGGCCGCAGCCAGACCGCGTTCTCCGAGGGCGGCCTGCCCGTGGGCGCCTCCCTCGACGACCTCGGCAAGGGCCTTCGCTCTCAGGTCGGCACCATGTTCGGCACCAAGGCCAAGGGCGCCCGTTACCTCGAGCTCGCTCAGGGCTACGTCACCCGCATGGCTCTCAACGACAAGAACGAGATCATCGCTTTCGAGTTCCTGAACCTCGGCAAGTTCACCGACGCCGTCAAGGCCGGCAAGACCCCCGAGGAGGCCATCGCTGGCGCTATGGGCCACTATGGTCAGTGGGAGAACGCTGCCAAGTACATCGACCCGCGCACCGACGAGGAGACTCACTCCGTCGCCAGCGTGTTCCCGGTTCACGAGTAGAAAGGGAGGGAAAAAACTATGACTGTTACGTTCGAAGGTTACGAGCGCCGCGCTGACAAGATCAACAAGTGCCTCGCCGACAACGGCATCGCCTCCCTCGAGGAAGCTCTGCAGATCTGCACCGACAAGGGCTTCAACCCGCGTGAGATCGTCAACAACACCCAGTCCATCGCCTTCCAGAACGCCGAGTGGGCCTACACCCTCGGTTGCGCTCTCGCTGTCAAGCGTGGCGCCAAGTCCGCTTCTGAGGCTGCCGCCATCATCGGCGAGGGCATCCAGGCCTTCACCGTTCCCGGCTCCGTCGCCGAGGACCGCAAGGTCGGTCTGGGCCACGGCAACCTGGGCGCTATGCTGCTCTCCGACGACACCGAGTGCTTCGCCTTCCTGGCCGGTCACGAGTCCTTCGCTGCCGCTGAGGGTGCTATCGGCCTGGCTCTGAACGCCAACAAGGCTCGCAAGAAGCCGCTGCGCGTCATCCTCAACGGACTGGGCAAGGACGCTGCTCAGATCATCGCCCGCATCAACGGCTTCACCTACGTGAAGACCCAGTTCGACTACTTCACGGGCGAGCTCAAGGTCGTCGAGACCATCCCCTACTCCGATGGTCCCCGCGCCGCCGTCAACTGCTACGGCGCCGACGACGTCCGCGAGGGCGTTGCCATCATGTGGCACGAGAACGTCGACATCTCGATCACCGGTAACTCCACCAACCCCACGCGCTTCCAGCACCCCGTCGCTGGCACCTACAAGAAGGAGCGCCTCGAGGCTGGCAAGAAGTACTTCTCCGTCGCTTCTGGTGGCGGCACTGGCCGTACCCTGCACCCGGACAACATGGGCGCCGGCCCTGCCTCTTACGGCATGACCGACACCATGGGCCGCATGCACTCCGACGCCCAGTTCGCCGGTTCTTCCTCCGTGCCTGCGCACGTCGACATGATGGGTCTCATCGGCATGGGCAACAACCCCATGGTCGGTGCCACCGTCGCCTGCGCTGTCGCCGTCGAGGAGGCCCTCAAGGCCTAATCGCGCCCGCGCGATGCTCATATAGTTGAGCTTTGGAGCCGCTACCCACCCGGGTAGCGGCTCTTTTTGTTTGCGCTGTCGCAGGGTAGCTAATGCCGATATATCAGTTGGGGCGAAATACAAGATGTGATGAGATGGAGCGTCAGAGCGTCCATGACGCCCACCTGCCATATTTGCCCTTTACCGATTTGCCGGGTCTTTGCGGCCCCATTGCCGATCACCCGTGCGACAATGCGCCGGACGAGAAAGGAATCCGATGGAATCGACTGATGTACTGGTAATTGGATCTGGCATTGCGGGCCTTTGCGCCGCCATCGAAGCGGCACGCACGGGCGCAACCGTCACCGTGGCAAGCGCCGGCAAGACTATGAGTGGATCGAGCTTCTTCCCCGGAACCTGGGGCCTGGGGCTTATCGGACCCGTTAACGAAGACGACGAACAAGACCTCATCGACACCATTCAGACCGTTGGTGGCGGCGTCGCCGACCCCGAGCTTGTCCAGACGTTTGTCCACGGCATTCCCCATGCAATAGAATGGCTCGAGCAAGACCTGGGCGTTGAGCTTCAGCGTCCGCAAAGCGCCGAGAGTGCTCAGCAAAAGCAGTTTATCCCCTGCTTTGACCACAAGACGCGCATGTGGCGCGGCCTCACCCGCAAGACCCTTGAGGACGCTCTGACGACCAGGATCGAGTCGCTCGGCATTCGCCTGCTTCCCCGCCACGAGCTTATCGACCTTATTGAGGACACGCCCGGAAAGATTGTCGGCGCCACGCTCTACGACCGCACAAACAAGCATCTCGTACCTATGGCAGCCAAGGCCACCATCATCGCTGCGGGCGGCACGGGTGGCCTGTTCGAGCGAAGCCTCACTTCCGCCGACGTGCTCAGCTCCTCGCAGGCCATCGCGCTGGCACACGGC
>DBEWTR010000030.1:0-3089 GCA_048205775.1 Collinsella sp.
GTATTGCTCTGCCACCCCGCACGCACCTATCGCGCCACCCAAGCCAAAGCGACAGCCCGCTAAACACCGCACTCAACGCCACGCCAGTCATTAATTGACAATATGTGAGCTCATATAGTCGATAAAGCGCCTTGTGGCGATGGGCATGGTGTCCCAGCTGCGCCAGGCCGCCACTACGTCGCGCGAGGGAGCGTGTACGATGGGACGTACGCGAATATCGGCCCGCATGCCCTCGACGGTACGGCGATACAGCATGCTCACGCCTAGGCCCTCCTCCACCATCGCCATGATGGTATAGTCATCAGTCACCTCACTTGTCACGTGCGGCGACAGCCCATGCGCCGCAAACGCATCGAGCACCAGGCTCTGTTCGCCCTCATCCAGCAGCACAAACGGCTCGGACGCCAGGTCGGCAAGGGTCACCTTTTCCTTTGCCGTCAGCGGATGCGCGGCCGGCAACAATGCCACCAACTCGTCGTGATAGACGACGCGCTTCTCGAGCCCCGCGGTAAAACCGCGTGCCGTAAAACAAAAATCAACCACGCCATCGTGCACCCATTGAGCGTTGCGCGTGTAATCGCCCTGCTTGAGGGTGAAGCGTACGCCCGGGTGCAGCGCACCAAAGTCGCGGATCACGCGCGGCAACACGGTTCGACTCACGTTGGTAAACGTCGCAATGCGAATATCGGTCGACGAAAGCCCCAGCAGCTCCTGGCGTTTGCCCTCGAGCTCGGCCTCGGCGGTCACGATCTGGCGCAGGTACGGCAGATATTGTTTACCGTCGCGCGTAAGCGAAACGCCCTGCTTACCGCGCTCGATAAGCGTGGTACCCAGCTCACGCTCGAGCGCCTTGACGGCCTGGCTCACCGCACTTTGCGTATAGCCCAGCTCGTCCGCCGCGCCCTTAAGACTGCCGCGATCGACCACCATACACACAATCTGATACCGCGATGCCATCGCGCCTCCACATCAATGCAGCCGTAAAACGTTTTGCCAGGGCTTTTTCTGCCAACATTAGTATTTCTTAATCATACTGAAGATACATTCGCTTTACTACATCCACATCTGGGAGCAGAATCCTTTTTGCGAAACCGTTCTGTAACAAAAGGAGTCCCATGGATCGCAAAAAAGCAATCGCGCTCTCATTTTCCGTTCCCGTCGCATGGGGCTTTTCGTATCCCCTCATGAAGATCGGCATGGACAGCATGAACGCCACGAGCATCGTCGCGCTACGCTGCATCATCGCCTTTGTGGTCTGCCTGCTGCTCTTCCACAAGCACGCGTTGCGCATCAACCGCGACCTTATGGTCCGTGCCGCCATCATCGGTGCCATCATGGCAACCGAGCTCACCTGCATGTGCCTGGGCTCCAGCCTCACCTCCGCTTCCACCGCCGGCTTTTTGCAGAGCCTGACGGTCGTGATCGTGCCGTTTGCCAACGCCGCCCTGCTGCGCCGCGCCCCCGAGCGCAAAGTGCTCGTCGGCACCGCCATCGTCACCTGCGGTATGTTGCTGCTCTCGGGCGCCGACTTTACCAGCCTGAATCCCGGCGCAATCATCATGCTGCTCTCGGCCTTTATCTATGCCAGCCACATTATCGTGGCCAAGCGCTTTGTCGAAGAAGTCGATCCGCTGGCTCTGGGCGTTTGGCAGCTAGGCTTTGGCGGTTTGTTCTCGGGCGTCGCGGCATTCACCTTTGGCGGCTTCACGCTTCCCAGCACGCCGGGCGAAATCGTGGTCGTCGTCGCGCTCGCACTCATCTGCTCTGCCTACGGCTTTATCACCCAGACGCTCGTGCAGCCCCACGTGCCTGCCGAGACCACCGGTTTCGCCTTCTCGCTCGAGCCGGTATGCTCCGCCGTCTTTTCGTTCTTCCTGGTCGGCGAGGTCCTGAGCCCCATCGCCTTCTTTGGCGCCGCCCTCATCCTCACCGGCGTCATGGTGGCAACCGTCGAGCTTCCGCGCCTTCGCGCACATGGGCACGCTCGTATGGCAGGAGCGCCCGAGCACGTCTCGTAGACCCCGCTCCTCATACAGCCGCGGCATAACGGTCCCCGGACGCCCTTACAATAGATGCCAACAGAGCATCTGCCATAAAGGAGCCCCATGGACACTGCAACCCGCGACCGCAACATAGCAACTTGGTTGGGCGATGCGCCGCAGCCGGTACGTGACACTACGAACCAGCTGCTCGAGCGTATCGCCCTTTTGCGTGCCGAGCAGACCATCTACCCGGCACAAGACGACATCCTCAATGCCCTCGCCTACACGCCGGCCGACCAGGTCAAAGTTGTCATCTTGGGTCAGGACCCCTATCACGGACCCAACCAGGCAATGGGGCTGTCGTTCTCGGTCCCCGCGACGCAAACCAAGTTGCCGCCGAGCCTGCGCAACATCTATAAAGAACTCAATGCCGATCTGGGCTGCCCCATTCCCGCCACGGGAGACCTAACCGCATGGGCACAACAGGGCGTCCTACTCCTTAACACTACGCTCACCGTGCGCGAGCATGCCGCCAACTCGCACGCCAAACTGGGCTGGAGCACGCTCACCGACTACGTTATCGAACGCTGCTGTCAGCTGCCCCAGCCGGTAGTCTTTTTGGCATGGGGCCGCTTTGCCCAGCAGATGGTCGAAGGTAAGATCGTCGCAACTGGTGCGGGCAAGGCAACCGACAAGTTCTGCCTGGCCTCCACACACCCCTCGCCGCTTTCGGCCAACCGCGCCACGGCAGAACTCCCCGCTTTTATGGGGTCGCGCCCCTTCTCCGCTGCCAATCGACTACTCGAACAGCGCGGCTCGACCCCCGTCAACTGGACTTGCCTCGGCTAAAAATCGATACATCAAAAACGCGCCCGACGGCTTTCTGTCGGGCGCGTTTCCTATTCGGGCCAAATAAATTGTGTGCGGCCGGCCTCGCCGCCATCGATCAGCAGACTCTGCCCGGTCATAAACCGGTTGGTCACGCCCACAAAGTAGATCCACTCGGCGATCTCTTGGGCAGTGGCCCAGCGCTTAAGCGGCGTGAGCTCCATAATCTGGTTCCACAGGTGCTCGTCTTCCATCACGCAACGGTTGAGCGGCGTGATA
>DBEWTR010000034.1:0-5825 GCA_048205775.1 Collinsella sp.
GGGTTCGAATCCCTCCGCTTGCCCACAAGAAAGCGCTCCAGGTTCATAAGGGCCTGGAGCGCTGTGTTCTTAAGGGCTGGGACGGAGGGATTCGAACCCCCAACAGCCGGCACCAAAAACCGGAGTTCTACCGTTGAACTACGTCCCAATGTGTGGTGTTGCCCAAAAGCAACTCGTTTAGTTTACCTAATCTGCGAGGGCATCGCAAACGCCGTCGAGCAGGCGTACGGCGAGTGTCTGCGCGTCGCTGGCCGTGAAGGTGCCGTTGTAGCGCGTCATGCCCGTGAGCTCAATGCGAATGCGTGCCGGCTTCTGCTGCGCGGCGACATTGGCAGTGCGGATGCGCTGGGCCAGGTTGTGGCACTCGGCGAGGGCAATCGTGGCGCGCGGTGCGGCGTCGGCGGGCAGCTCGTCGCTTGCGATCTCGAGCACCAGGTCAACGTCGGTTGGGACCTCGGAGTCGCAGAGCATCATGCCGCTGTTGTCGGTCGTTGCCGTGGCGATATTCCACATGCGCGACGCAACACTGCGCGCGATGGGGTCCTCGCCGATAACGGCAATCTGGAAGCGCTCGAGCACGTTGGCGGCGCGAGCAAAACCGATGCGGGACTCGGCTTCGGTGACCGAGGGCTTGCCCTCCCACACATGGTGCAGGCGGTTGATGTAGGCGTAGGTGTCCTGGAAGGCCATGCCGTAGGCAAAAAGGCCGACATTTTACTGGAACTGCTGCAGGGCGGCCTCGGTATGCGGACCAAAGTAGCCGTCGTCTTCGCCACAGGCAAAGCCCAAAACGTTGAGAGCGCGCTGCAGGGCCTGCACATCGGCGCCATGGAAATTGGGCATGCGCAGATAGAGGGTGCGGTCGCCCAGCTTATACGAAGCGTCTACAAGGGCGCTCCAACAGGGGATATCGACGGCATGACCGGCAGCAAGGCCGCTGTCGAGCCTGAAGGTGCTGACGGCCTGCTCAGTGGTGGCTCCAAAGTACTTGTCGGTGACTTCGGCGGCATCAATCGTGTAGCCGAGCTGCAGGAGACGAGACTGCACGTCTTCGACGGCTGCTCCTTGCATGCCCGTTGTAATAGGTTCCATGAACGAACCCCTTTCGGCGTACCATTCGTACTATTTGAGCGTCTGTCGGATAGACAACGCAAAGGGATGCATAAACATGCACTCAACAGTGTAGCAAGTTGTGCCTAAATACGCTGCTGACAGGTTTTATAACCCCCGTTAGTTAAGGCGCTCCACAAAGAAATCTGCCATGGAGAGGAACAGCTCGCGTGCGTGCGGATCAAGCTCAACGTTCTCGATGGCCGCTTTGGCCTTAGCGGTCAGGTCGAGCGCGTAAGTGTGGGCGTAATCGATGGAGCCGGTCTCCTGGAAGATCTCCACGGCGCGTGCGAGCTGCGCGGGATCATCGGTGCCTGAGGAAAGAATCGCCTCGACCTCGTCGTGGTAGCGCTCATCAGAGAGGGCGTGTACGGCGACAAGCGTGCGCTTGCCCTCGGTGATGTCGGTGCGGAAGTCCTTGTTGGCGGCTTCCTTAGTGCCGACAAGGTTGAGCAGGTCGTCCTGAATCTGAAAGGCAAGGCCTGTGTGCAGGCCAAAGGCGCGCAGCGCTTCGATTTGCTCATCGCTGCCGCCGCCGATAATGGCTCCGGCGGCAAGCGGCGTGGCTCCGCTGTAAAACGCGGTCTTGTGCGTCGCCATGTCCAGGTAGTCATCAACCGAGATATCAAAGCGCCCGTCGCGGACCCAACCCAGGTCGAGTGCTTGTCCCTCAATGGTGCGGACGATCATCTCGGTAAGCTCGTGGAGCACGCGCAGCTTCACGTCGGACTCCAGCGTAGGGTCGTCGAGAACCGTCTTGGTGACCATGGTGAGCGCCAGGTCACCACAATTGATGGCAAGGCCCGTGCCCTCGGTAAGGTGCATGCAGGGCTTGCCTCGACGAAGCTGTCCGTTGTCGGCGATGTCGTCGTGGATCAGCGCGCCCGACTGGAAATGCTCGATGGCCGCCGCGGCGCTGCGGGCACTCTCAAAGCTACCGCCCACTGCGGTTGCGGCGAGCATGCAGATAAGCGGGCGGTGGCGCTTGCCGGCGTTGGCCGTAAAAGCCGAGAGCGGCGCGTACAGGTAGCGCTCGATATCGGCAGAGGTCGCCTGTCCGTCAAAGAACGTGGCCAGATAGTCGTTAATCTGGTCAAAGTGCTGGGCTAAAAAGCTGGTAAACGGACTGGACACGGGTTCTCGCATTCTTTCTGAGGTTGCATTGATGCAATATGCAGACAACATATTGCCACATCAGGGCGTTTGGCGCGGCAGTTTTGGCGATTTAGGACAACGGGCGTGCGTTTGATGGAGTGTGCCTAAATCAGCCTAAAATGCTCGAGCGCCGCAACGACACCGTCATGATCGACGGTGTCGGTCACGTAATCGGCCTTATCCTTGAGATAGTCCGGTGCGTTGCCCATCGCAATGCCGACATCGACGGCGTTCATCAGCGAGACGTCATTGCTGGCGTCGCCAATGCCGTATACGGTTCCGTGGTGGGGGTCGAGGGCGTCGAGTACAGACTGGATGCCCCCGCGCTTCGTGCATTCGCGGGGCGAGATTTCGGTTACCTCGAGTTCGAGCTCATTAAAGCACAGCAGCGGCTCAAGTGCCTTATCTTGAGCGATGTGGTTGGCGAGCGATGTAGACATCAAGATCTTGTAGACACTGTAATGTTGCAGCTGCGTGACTGCGTCGCCCAGGGTGCGCGCGTATCCGGGAGCATCGGGCGCATCGGCACTCATGCGCACGACGCCGTTGAGGCCCTCAAAGCGGATGACCTCGCCCGATTGCTCAAGGTAGGGGGCAAGACGCTGCAGCATACTGGGCGTCATCGACAGATCGCGAATTGCGTGTCCGTTGATCTCGGCGTAACCGCCCGCAAGACAGACGATGCCGGTCCAGGGCAGCTCAAGAAGTTTGGGGTGGATGCAGCTGAGGGTGCGTCCTGTGCAGATAAAGGCCATGTTGCCGTTTGCAACGAAATCGCGGATGGCCTGCGAGACCGCCTCGTTGGGATAAGGGGACAGGTCACGCTCGCTCTCGGGAAGCTCTTGTGCCACTCGAGGGTCTTGCCAGGCGAGCGTTCCGTCGATATCGAAGAAGCAGATATCGCCGCGCTTATGGGCTGCGCTGGCGGCAGGGGAGGCCGAGGTGGTGGGCACAAATTCCGGCTCGAGGCCCATGATCTGGTCAAAATGCTCTTTAACGCGGGGAACGGAGATGCCGATGACCACCTGGGCGGTCTTGCCCGTAATGATGAGGCCCTTGGCGCCCACCGCGACAAACGACGCGTTATCTGCAACGATGGAAGGGTCTGCGACCTCGACGCGCAGGCGCGTGGCGCAGTTGGTTGCGCCCACGATATTGCCAACGCCACCTAAAAGCTGAATTACCCGCTCAGCGAGGACGTGATCTTGATCGGATCGACTATCGACCTCGTCATTGGGGGATTGCTCTTTGGCAAAGTCGCTTCCCGTTAAACAATCGATTGCTGCGCGATTGGCAACATGATCCTCGCGGCCCGGTGTCTTAAGGTCATAGACCAAGATGAGTGCTCGAAAACTAACAAAAAAGATGAGGCTAAAGGCAAGGCCGATACCGAGCGCCAAAAGATAGGCACCGGCATGCGTGCGCATGAGCGGAATAAAGTTGAAGGCTGCCATCTCCATGAGGCCGCCCGAGAAGATGCCGACGATACCAAAGAGATTCATGGTTGTGGCAAGGCAAGACGATAAGACGGCGTAGAGCAAAAAGAGCCCGGGGTGGGTGAACATAAAGAGAAACTCGAGTGGCTCGGTAACGCCGCAAACCACCGAGGCGATGATGGCGGGAACAAGGATGACCCTGAGGCCGGCGCGGCGCTCGGGTTTTGCGGTGGAGTAGAACGCAGCTGCGATGGCAGGAAGACCAAAGAGCTTGACCCAGCCGGTGGCGGTAAAACCGGCCCACGGCGCAAGCTCATTAAGGGGGCGCGTGCTATGGGAGAGGATGGGGAGCAAACTGCTCCACGTGGCGTAGATGCCGTCGTTAATGACCAGGTTGTCGTAGTAGATCGGCATGTAGAGCAGGTGGTGCAGGCCAAAGGGCTCGAGTGCTCGTTCTAAAAAGACAAAGATGCCCACGCCAAAGGGACCGACGCCTGCAAGCGCGTGACGCAGCGTATCGGTTACATCGTATACGTAGGGCACGATGGCGGCCGAGATAGTAGCAAGGGCAAACACGGCAAAAAAGCTGATGAGGTAGACCAGCGAGGAGCCCGAGAAGGTGCCGAGCCAATCGGGAACCTTGGCATCGTAGAAGCGGTCATGGATGGCAACGACGGTTGCCGATACCGCCAGCGGGCCGATAATGCCGGTGTCGAGCGTCTTGATGCCGTCGATGACGGTGATACCGCTGGCGGAGGTCAAAGATGACGGGTACTCAAGTCCAAGGTTGTCTCCGCTCAGCTTAATGATCTCGCTCAAAAAGAAGCAGTAGGCAAAATAGGCGACGAGAGCCTCGAGGCAGCAACGAGCCGGTTGTTTTTGGGCAAGACCGATGGGCAGCGCTACGGCAAAAAGGAGCGGGAGGCGTTTAAAGACCGTCCACGAGCCGCGCTGGATGATGGTCCAAAAAACGTACCAAGGGGTTCCGTATACGGCGAGATCGCCGACGATGTCCGCAGTCGTTGCGAGAGCGGAGACGCCGACCATGAGGCCTGATATAGAAAACAGCATGGCGGGCGCGAACATTGCCCCGCCAAAGCGTTGGATTTTTTGCAGCATGTTCTGCCTTCCGAATATCGAGGCGCGTTGCGCGTGGGGAAACGTTTAAACAATGGATTCATTGTAGAGGACCAGACGATTGTCGTACCGGCAGTTTTGAGCGAAACCGATTTGGGCATGACAGAAACCGTCAACGGTTAAATCCTGTCGCTTTACCGATATTCGGTTTAAACAACTTTAAGAAATGCTATCGTGCCTAGCCGGAAATGAATAATGTAGAGGTGAAACAATGCCAAAAGCGATATACGAAGGAATCTACCGAGAAATACGCTCGCGCATCATTAATGGGACCTATGCGTTTCAGGAGATGCTGCCAACCGAAGCCGAGCTGACCGCGGAGTTCGGATGCACTCGCAATACCGTCCGTCGCGCCTTGGGTATGCTGGCCGACGGGATGTTTGTGCAGCCCATACACGGCAAGGGCGTGCGCGTTATTTGGCTTAAGGGCGAAACCGACATGTTGGGCGCACTCGAAGAGGTTGAGTCGTTTGGCGAGTTTGCAAAGCGCAACAATGCCGTTGCATCGACGGACGTTAAGTCTTTCGAACATCTGGTTTGCACCGAGCAACTCTCTCGTCACCTGGGCTTTAAGGTGGGCGAGGAGTTGATTCGCGTAGTGCGTGTCCGAAGCCTCAACGGCGACGCGCGCCAAGTGGACCATGGCTATTTTTTGGCGTCGATCGCCAAGGGCCTGACTCCCGAGATCGCGGCAGATTCTATTTACGGCTATCTGGAGCACAAGCGCGGTGTCAAAGTGATGGCGAGCCGTCGTACGGTGAGTGTCGAGCTCGCCAACGATGAGGACTGCAGCTATCTTGACCTCGGCAAATACAACTGCGTTGCCGTCATGGAGAGTCAGTCGTACACCTCGGATGGCATCTTGTTTGAGGTCACGCATGCCCGCACGCATCCCGAGATCTTCCACTACCGCGTCAACTCCAAGCGATAGCCGGCTAGCTCGCAGCCTGACGAGACTCATGCCCTCAAAGCGAAAACGCCCGGTCA
>DBEWTR010000038.1:0-1999 GCA_048205775.1 Collinsella sp.
CTGCGATGTGGTGTGTGCCGCGCTGCTGCACGATACCGTCGAGGATACCGAGACCTCGCTCACCGATGTTTCCGGCCTGTTTGGCGATACGGTGGCCGAGCTCGTCGATGGCGTGACCAAGCTCACCAACATCGAAGTCGACAGCATGGACGAGAAGCAGGCGCTCACGCTCCGCAAGATGTTCCTCGCCATGTCCAAGGACATTCGCGTCATCATCGTTAAACTTGCCGACCGTCTGCACAACATGCGAACGCTGGCAGCCCTGCGCGAGGATCGTCGCCTGTTTAAGGCTCGCGAGACCATGGACGTGTATGCGCCTCTGGCCGACCGTCTGGGCATGAGCTCCATTAAATGGGAGCTCGAGGACCTGTCCTTCTTCTACCTTGAGCCCGACGCCTACCAGCGCATCGCGCGCATGGTGGCTGAGTCGCGCGAGGTCCGCGAGCGCTACCTTGCCGAGACCATCAAGACGCTTACCGATGAGCTCAACCGCATTGGTCTGGAGGACTTCCAGATCAACGGCCGCTCCAAGCACTATTGGTCCATCTACCAAAAGATGAAGCGCAAGGGCAAGGAGTTCTCCGAGATCTACGACCTGGTGGCGCTGCGCGTTATTACCCATTCGGTGCGCGATTGCTACTCCACGCTCGGTGCGGTGCATACGCTGTGGCACCCCATGCCTGGTCGCTTTAAAGACTATATCGCCATGCCCAAGGTCAATAACTACCAGTCGCTCCACACGACGGTCATCGGCCCTACGGCTCGTCCGCTCGAGATTCAGATTCGAACCTACGAGATGCATGAGCAGGCCGAGTACGGCATTGCCGCCCACTGGCTCTATAAGAAGTCGGGCGGATCGTCTGCTTCCAAGACCAATGACGCTCAACGTTTGGACGACCAGATCAACTGGCTCAAGCATTCGCTCGATTGGGCTGCGTCTGATGAGATCACCGACGCCAAGGAATACCTGCATTCGCTGAAGGTCGACCTCTTCGATCAGGAGATCTTCGTCTTTACGCCCAAGGGCGAGGTCATGGCGCTTCGTGCCGGCTCCACGCCGCTCGACTTTGCCTATGCCGTTCACACCGAGGTGGGAAACCATTGCGTCGGCGCCAAAATCAACGGTGCGGTGGCTCCGCTCACGCACGAGATTAAGACGGGTGACCGTGTCGAGATCCTGACTAACAAGAGTTCCAAGCCGTCGCGTGATTGGCTCAAGATCGTTAAGACACCTTCCGCCAAGTCAAAGATCCGCCGCTATTTTGCCGCTGCGACCAAGGACGACGACGCTGCTGCTGGTCGCGATATGCTGGCCAAGGACCTGCGTAAGCGTGGCTATGGCATTTCTACGCCGCGTTCAACGCGTGCACTCAACGCCGTGGCGGAGCAGTTTAACTTCAAGCAGCTCGAGGACCTGTTTGCCGCCGTCGGCGCCGGCAAGGTTGCCCCGCGCGCTGTGGGCAATAAGGTCGAGCAAATCTTGGACCCCAAGCCCGAGGAACAGCTCACCAAGGCCGAGGCTATCGCCGAGGTCGTGAAACAGCCTGCTCGCGGCTCCAACCGCAAGCCGCAAAAGCGCGGCAAGAGCGCAAGTAACGGCATTATCGTCAAGGGCGAGAGCAACAGCGGCCTGCTGGTCCGTCTGGCCCATTGCTGCAACCCCGTGACGGGCGACGACATCGTCGGCTTCATCACGCGCGGTCGTGGCGTTTCGGTACATCGCGCCAACTGCCCCAACGTCAAGGGCCTCATGGAACATCCCGAGCGCATGATCGATGTGGAGTGGGACGGCGCTGCCGACACCCTCTTCCAGGTCGAGATCGTGGTCGAGTGCCTGGACCGCATGGGCCTGCTCAAGGATGTCACCATTGCCATTGGCGATGCGGGCGGCAACATCCTTTCTGCCGCCACGTCGACCAACCGCGAGGGTATTGCAACTCTGCGCTTTATGGTCGAGATCTCGGACGCGAGTGGTCTGGATCCGCTGCTGGCTTCCATC